>NZ_JAFMKL010000103.1:0-5784 GCF_017852955.1 Vulcanococcus sp. DEBay_Sum22DG08_74 | reverse complement strand
ATGCTGAATTTCTCCAGTCGCAGCATTCATCAGGACCATCAGGCCACGCCCTGGTATCAACTCTGGCGCCAGCCTCTGGCGGCGCTCACCCGAATGCCATGGCCTCTGTTCTTCCTGGCGATGGCACTGATCTACTTCGCCCAGGTGCTGTTCTTCGGGTTGATTCTTCGTTTTGACGAGCAACACCTGATTGGCGAGCCGCCCATGGGGCTCTCCAAAGCCTTTGTCTTTTCTGCTGAAGCCTTTTTTGCCAATGGCTTCAACGGCATCGAAACCGACTCGGGCTTTACCTACATCGTCGGGATCATCGACATGGTGGCGGGGCTGATCACCCTCTCGACACTCACGGCCGTGGTCTTCTCCAGGCTGAGCAGCAATGAAATGCCCTTGCTGTTCAGCCGCCATCTCTGCATCAGTGACCTCAAGGACGGCTGCCTGTACTGCCGTTTTGTCACCAGTGATCGCAGCCAATGGCTCAATGTCAGCTACTCACTCTCACTGATCTATGACGACGAAGCCGAGCCGGGGGTTTGGCAAAGGCGGATCTGTTCGCTGGATCTGCTCAATGCGGGAACCCCACAACTGAGCCAAACGGCCACATTGACCCATCGCATTGATGAGGACAGCCCAATCCAGCGCCTCGGCTGGGAGGAATTACTACGCCGAAACGCTGTCCTGATGCCCTTGGTGGAGGGAATCGATGAAAGTACCGGGGCGGGACTGCTGCAGACCCACCTCTATTGCAACCGCGATGTCCTACTGGGCCATCGCTTTGGCGACCTGGTGAGCAGTGACAGCAAGGGACGCAAGCAGGTCAATATCCGCCGGTTGAATCATGTCATTGCAACGCGCTGAGCGCATGGTTGAGCCAGCAACAACACAGGCGATTGAAAAGCTGAGCGCGCGCTGGAATGAGCCTGAAATTTCAAGCGGCTCAGTCCTTCACTGGCTCGAGCAGTTTGAGGCCAGTGACCATGCCATTGCCCTGCAGTTACTGGACTGCATGGAGATGCATAGCTGGGCCCGCCTGATCAGAGAGTGCAGGCTTCTGCACGAACGACTCTGCAGTGACCTAGGCGAGGACGGTTTCGACATCGAGCACTTCTCGGATATCGACTTCACCCGAGCCTTTGTCTGCAAAAGCGGCGACCTGATTGCCTACGTCTACCGAAAGGCCAACCGCATTCCAGTCAGTTGCTTCAAAAACATCGAAGCACTCCACTCCACGTTCAGAACCGAGGCCGAACGACGGGCACTGGTGATCTTCGATGACTACATCGGCACGGGCTCACAGTTCCTCTTCCAATTCGTGGCCCGCTCCAGTAGCAACCGCAAACTGCTCCAGCGCTACCGGCGACTTCGACTCGCCGCCGTTGTGGTGCACGACAACGCGAGAGAGAAGTGGAAGTTACTGCAACATCAGCAGTTTCAACGGGTGATGGAGATCGAAGAAGCGCAGCTGACCTGCATGGATTTCAGCCGAGACCGGGGAGAACTCACCCAGGCCCTCTCCGAGCTGGATTGGAAGCGAGCCGGGCTGGTCGCCGCTCAGCGGGATTTCCCTGTCACAGCCCATCCCAGTTTGCGGCCCGAACAGCGCCATCAACTGAGTCAGTTCCTGTTGAAACTGCAACAGTCGGAAGGGGCAGGAACGACCGAATTTCTGCTGGGGCACCACACGTTTTTCTATGGAGCACCCAATGCCCTGGCGCGGGTGCTGCTACCTCTGTTCAAACGCATAGAGGACTTCACCGTCTATCCCAAAGAAGTCCAAGTGGGATTGCCCGCAGACATCCTCGATTACGACATCGATAACCCCGAATCCGTCACACCCTTTGGGCGCCGGGATTAGACACTGGGCGCGACTAGGCGGCCAACGCGAGCATCTGCTGAAGTCTCCAAGCCTTGAGCTGCGCTTGACGCTTTCGAATCGCTAGGTCCGCCGTCAAGCCATACTGGCGCCTCTCAATGTCTGATTCAGGCAAAGCAAAAAAGACGCCGCCACTGGTGAACTGAATACACCCTTCATCCGGATCAAACACCCGAGCTGAAGCGGTAACTGCAGTGCGCGGTTCCCGACAGCCATAGACGTGCAGGCTCAAGAAACTCTGTTCACCGGCATTGCCCATCTGATGGATCAACGCCGGAGAGACCGCGCGTACCTGGCCGGGGCCGTAGGGAAGCGCCTGCTCATCGCAGAGGTGCAACCGACGCAGGCGATAGCTGTAATGCTCAGCCTGACCAAAGCATTGGACCGCTCCCCACTGCGCCAAGCCGTGGTCATGGATCGCGCTGAAGTCGCCAGGGAGCCATGTCATCACCATGACTTCCACATGGCCGCCATGCCAAACCAACTGGCGGCCATAGCTATCGCGGGGTGAATGGCCGTAATCCGCCCAGGGCTCGAGTTCCTCGGCGCAAACCCCTGCGGTGGCCATCAGCGAGAGCAACTGCTCAGGCTCAGGAGAACGCAGGACGGTTAGCCCTGCGATCAGACGCTTCAACCCCGAGCTGAGAATGGGACGCTCTCTATCCATTGGTCAGCTCTGGCTCAGCCTGCAGCAGACGCTGAAGAATCGTCACGTCGTACCAACGGCCTCGGAGATAGCCGATACGGCGCTGAATGCCAACGCACTCGTAGCCAAACCGCTGATGGAAGCGAATGCTGTGGTCATTTCCAGCCACCACCTTGGCCACCAAATGAACGTAGCCAAGGTCCTGTGCCTTGGCGATTAACTGTTGCAGCAGTTGAGCACCGACCCCCTGGCCCTGAGCGCAAGGGTGAACGTAAACCGACGTTTCTGCGCAGCGGCTATAGCCAGCACGGGGCGAGTAGGTCTTGAGCTCTGCCCAACCCAAGACCTCACCCAATCGGGTCGCCACCAAGAGACAACCTCGATCGCGCAGCTCCTCGCGTTTCTCAGCGACGGCCTGGGGAGCAAAGCGCCGCTCATCCATCGTGATCCCGCCTTGATCAATCGCCCGCTGATAAATCGCGGCGATGGCGGCATCGTCCCTGGGCTGGGCGAGACGAATCTGCAGCGCTGCATCAGCCCCTGCGAAGTCCGCGATCCAAGCGAGCAAATGATCCAGGGCAGGGGGGCCACCCAACTGCTGTAAACGCGCAAAACCGCCGACGTTGCCAACGTTGATCTCGCTGACCCGCCAGGTACCGCAGTCGTCCTGGAGGAAGTCATAGCCAAGGACCCTGAGCCCCAAGGAGGCATAGGCGGGCCAGGTGGCTTCGATCGCCTGACGCTCTGCATCCGTAATCGCAGCCAGGGCGCAGCGGCCACCAGCCGCCACATTGTTCACCCAATGCCCTGTGGCGGAGCGCCGCACATAGGCACCCAGGATCTGGCCATCTAGAACAACAACTCGCTTGTCGCCCTCACTGGTGCGCTGGAGAAAACGCATGAACTGCAGAGGCTCATCCGTTCCCCGCTGGAGCTGCTCCAGCACGGCGCTCAGTGAGCGCTGTTCTGCCCGCTGACCATGGGCATGTTCAATGAGATACACGCCGTGACTCCTGTGGAGTCGAAACACCCCCTGGGCTTGGGTGCTGTTGCCCTGTTTGGCAACCACTTGACCATGGCGCTCCAGAAAGGTGGCGATCTCAGTGGGGTCGCTGCTCACCAAGTGCGAGGGGAGGAAGGCCCCCGCCACCTCCGAGAGGAACTGCGGCTTGAGCTGCTGAATCTTGCTCGAGGGACGATTGAGAAAACGCAACTGCTGCTCGAGGCCCTGCAAAACCTGGAGGTAACCCGGGGGGAAGGGCTTCAGGCTGCGGCAGAAGACAACATCGATCTCACCGGCAACAAAGGGCAACGAGGGAGCCTTCCCCAGGGCTAAAAACGAAGGGTGATCAAGTTCGGCCGGCAGTGGCGTCAGCTGCCATTGGGACGCCAAACAGCGGTTGATCTGATCAGTCGCCAGATGCAGGGGCTCCAAATCGGAGTGCCTGGCTGCTGCTCTGTAAAAGCAAGGGACGTCGCCATCAGCGTCGGGGTAACGCCCTGGGTCAGCGATCAACAGGAGCCTGGCGCTCATGTCACGGGCGATATGGCATCGGCACCGCTGGCTGCCAATTCAGCCATTTGCTCGCGCTCCTCCTTGAGCTTGGTTGGCTTCGTCTTGGCAAAGGCCGTGATCACAACACCAACCATGATCACGAGCAATCCCACCACTTGATTGCTGGCCGGCCACTGCCGGTTCAACAGGGCTGCGGCCAGGACACCAATCGCAGGAGCTGGGGTCGACCAGCGTCCAACACTGATGGAATCCAGCTTGCTTGAAGCATCGAACCAGAGGAACTGGGATATCACGATGATCAGCAAGGCGTAGATCGCCATCACGATCCAGAGCTGACCGGCAAAAGCATCGGCGAAGTGATGCGGGCCGAAGACAATGTTGGCGATGAAAAAGAAGATCACGCTGGAGGAGGCATTGCGCACAAACACCAAGGCCCGCAAGGAGACGTCCTGATCCAGGACCGCTTTCCCCAAGTTCGCGGAAGCGGCAAAGACCACGGTCGAGAGAAGGATCAGCGCATCCCCCTTATTGACCATCCAATTGGCACCAACAAGGGCCACCATCAAGATGCCGGCAATAATGAAGCTGAAGCCCAGCCACTCCCGCTTCGCGATCAACCGTCCAAACACAATGGCCCCAGACAGGGCGTAGAGCACTGGAGCCAATCTCCCAAGCAAGATCGCGTTGGTCGATGAGGTGTACTCCAGACCGGTGTAAATCAGTGCCGAGTTCAAGGCGGCGAGGCCACCATCCAGGACCAAACCCCAACGCACCCGCCTAGGCAGTCGCTTGAGGTCACTCCAAATGGGGGCTGGTTTAAACCAGATCAGGACCACCAACGCCGCGCATAGGTTGCCGACGAAGAGGACATTGCAAAAGGAGATCGGGGTTTCGGCGCCCTGACTGAGGGCGGCCCCATGCATCACCAAAAAGGCAATCAGAACCGGGCGCAGGGACGCCAAAACCCTGGAGAGCAATAACTCATGGCGGGGATCGAACTGCATCAGCCCAGGCGCCGGTAGGTCACAGGATCAGCCTTCAGCGCCATGAGGTTGTCGTACTGAATGACTTCGCCCTCGATGGCAACGGCCTGAGCCACAAGATCAAGGACGCGATCATTCACAGTGCGGCCCTCTTGATCGATCAAGACCAGATCGAGCACCTCTCCCTCGGGGTTGTGGACATGAAAAACAGCAGGGACGCCACCACTGATGCAGCGAATGGCACAGCCCATATGGGTTTTCCCAGCGCCGGGCTTCATCACCCCTGAAAAACACTTGCTGTCGATGATTTCGCCCACCAGGGCAAAGGGGCCGAGGGAGGTTCCCTTCAGATTGGGCGCGGGCAGATCAGCGGGCTGCGGGATGGGCTGCGCACGCCGTGTGTTCATCACGCTCAAAGGCCCATGGCTGAAGAGCGAACCCTTCAACTGCACCCACTGCCCCTGGTGCTGCATCACTGCCTCCGGTGGCCTGGTTTTTCCCGGGCCCGCCAAAAGGATGCGGGAGTAGTGCGCCTCACCGGGCGTTTGTCCTGGGCGCGGCACCAGCACCTGCGCTCCGCCTGGGCCATCCAACAACAAGCCCGAGAGCTGTTTGATCGGTTGACGGCTACCCGCGCCGTACTGGTTCTGAAGACCGGGAACCCAGAGCCCCAGCACAACCATCACGCCAAGCATCAGTGGCAGGAACCAGCCCAGAAAACGGCGATGCGCCTTGGGGAGAGGTCTGTAGTGAATGAAAAAGTCCATCG
>NZ_JAFMKL010000102.1:0-5917 GCF_017852955.1 Vulcanococcus sp. DEBay_Sum22DG08_74 | reverse complement strand
TGGCGCTCAAGTTGGTGCGGGGCGCCCGGGGAACCCGATCAATCCAGGGCGAAAGACTCATCACCAGCAGTGGAACCACCACGAGGCCCAGCAGCAGCATCACGCCCAAAAAGTGACGCACCACCAGGGTGATGAGCGGCACCTGGACCGACTGGGGCAAGACCTGCCGGCAGTCCACGCAAACCAAGCGCGGAGGGCGCTCCTCGGTTTTGGTGAGCAAGCGCGCACCGCAGCGGGGGCAGGGCAAAAGCGGCACCCTTGGGCCCGTCCATGCTGCCAGCCAAGGCCCTGAGGCAATAAAAAAGGCCCGCCGAAGCGGGCCCATCGAGCAGAGCTCAGAGGATCACTTCGCCGAAGCGAAATCGGGGTAAGCCTCCATGCCGTGCTCACCGATGTCGAGACCTTCGATCTCTTCCTGCTCAGTGACGCGGATGCCGCCGAAGAGGCCGCCGATCACGGACCAAGCAATCCAGCAGGTGACCAGGGTCCAGATGGCGTAGGCCGCACAGCCCAGGGCCTGAATGCCGAGCTGGCTGAAGCCGCCGCCATTGAAGAGGCCAAGGCCTGCAGAACCGACGTCCATGCCATCAACGCCCCAGAGGCCGATGACGAGGGTGCCCCAGACGCCGCACACACCGTGGACGGAGAAGGCGCCGACGGGATCGTCAATGCCAGAGGCATCCAGTGCGGAGACTGCGAAGACAACGATGATGCCGCCGACGGCACCAGCGACCCAGGAGCCCACCAGGGTCATGTTGCCGCAACCGGCAGTGATGCTCACCAGACCGGCCAGGATGCCGTTGATGATCATCGTCAGGTCGGGCTTGCCCGAAGTCAGGGTGGAGACGATGGTGGCAGCGATGGCGCCACCGGCAGCCGCCAGGGTGGTGGTCACAGCCACGTAGGGCACGTACTGGTCCATCGCCAGCTCAGAGCCGGGGTTGAAGCCGTACCAGCCGATCCAGAGGATCAGGGCACCCAGGGTTGCAATCGACATGTTGTGGCCGGGGATGGCCTGGGGCTTACCGCCCACGAACTTGCCGATGCGGGGGCCAAGCAGCATGGCGCCCACCAGGCCGGCCCAAGCACCCACGGAGTGGACGATCGAGGAGCCAGCGAAATCAATGAAGCCCAGCTCGCTCAGCCAGCCGCCATTCCACTGCCAGGAACCGGAGACCGGGTAGATAACAGCAGTCAGAACCAGCGCGAAGATCACGAACTCGCCGAACTTGACGCGCTCAGCCACGAGGCCAGAAACGATCGTGGCGGCGGTGCCGGCGAAGGCAGCCTGGAACAGGAAGTCAACGGTGGGAACCAAGGCTCCCTCGGTCACCATCTCAGCGGTGACGGTGGGGTCAAAGAAGAGGCCGTTGAAATAAAGCCAGCCATCCACCAGGGATCCGCCGTACATCAGCGAATAACCAATGAACCAGTAGGCGGTCACCGCGAGGGCGAACACGAACAGGTTCTTGGCAAGGATGTTGACGGCGTTCTTCTGGCGACACATCCCGGCTTCGACCATGGCGAAACCGGCGTTCATGAAGATCACCAGGATCGTGGCCACCAGGAGCCACATGTTGTTGGCCAGGAACGCTGCGTTGAGCTCGGGGAGCTCAGCGGCGCGGGCCGAAAGGTTGAACACGCCCAGGCCGAAAAGAGCCAGAGGCACACAAGCCAGCCAGGTCAGCGAACGGCCGGAGGACAGTCCTCGCACCTTGCGGAGCAGAAGCTGAGGAGCCTCCAGCAAGCTCGCTTCCTGCAGGCTCTTCGACCGAGGCCGAGAGACAGGAGAAGCAACAGTCATCAAAAAGCAGTCGCTGGGTGGATGACGGATTACCGCCATTAGGTGCCAATGTTCCGCATCACAGACCACCGTCAAGGTTGCATTCGCTACCAATTCGCAAGTCCATCAGGAATTGCGCTATGGCAGCAGAAGGAAAGTGAAGAAAAAACGTTCAACGGGCCACAGTAACTATTACAAAAAAGACAAAAAAGAGGCTTTTGTTCACTCTGAACATTCTTCATCAGCTAGAAATGCTGCAGAAGGACAAAACGTTGAGTGAGCCCCCTTTGGGCCTGGCTCCACCGGAAGTAGCCCACCGCGAGGCGAAGCAACGCTCCTTCCCACGAAGCGGACAACCAGCCAACCCTTCGAGGCCCGATGACCACCATGAGCAAACTCCAGTACCGCGGCGTCACCTACGACAACGCCAACCACGAACAGCCCACCAGCGCTCCCGTTGAGCACGCCTACCGCGGCCAACATTTCGAAGCGCCCCTCCGCCACGAAGCGGCTTCAGTCGACACCGCTGTCGATCTGCAGTACCGCGGGCAGCACTACCACCACCGTCAGGCCGAGGCCGCTTCCCAGGTCAACCAAGGCTGATTCCGCCCCAAAACCAAGGCTTTTGGTTTTGGTTCGCGTTGATACATCAGCGTCCAACGCCTCCCCCTCCAATAGGGGGAGGTTTTTTTGTGGGCCATGGACATCACCCTGACGTCCGTCGGAGAGAGCTACAACCTCAAGCACCGCACGGTGATGGGGATGCTCTGGCTGCAAACCCACTTCGCCGATGAAACCTGGGACTTGATCTGCTCAGGACAGGTCAATCTGAACCGCCAGAGCAGCGAAAGCCTCTACAACGACGCCACCGCCGCAGGGGTCAGCGTGTCCATGCTCCCGAGCGTCGTCTGCTCCTAGCCAGCGCTCCTGCGCTGTTGCATCCAGCGCAGTGAGGTCCAAGTCAGGAAGACCAACACCAGGGGCAGAGCTGCCACCAAGACGAACAAGCGGAATTCATCAATACCCGGAGCCGCCGTACTGCTGAGGATCTGCTCAACCAAGTAGAGGCCGTAGGCGCCAAGCAAGAGCCACCCCTCGAGGCGATTGATCACGCCGCCACTCCAGAAAATCGGCAGGCAGGCCAAGGTCGTCAGCACCATCACTGGGAAATCACGGCGCAACAGCTCAGGGCTGACCAACAGTCCGTCCTGACCCGAGAGCAGGGCGCACAGACCCAGGATCAAGAGCTGGTTGAGCAGGTTGCTGCCCACCACGTTGCCGATGGCAAGATCCGCCTTACCCCGGTAAGCCGCCACCAGGGACGTCACCAGTTCAGGCATCGAGGTGCCAGCTGAAACGATTGTCAGACCGATCACCGCCTCACTCACCCCGAGGGTCTGGGCCGCAGCGATGGCGCCTTTGATCAGAACCTGGGAGCCCACCACCAGCAACACCAGACCCAGGGCCAATTTGACGATGGCCACGGGTGTGGTGGAGGCCCCTTCCGCATCAATGTCATCAAGACCGTCCTGGTGGTCTTCCCGCGCCGAGCGCACCTCCCAGACCAGGGTGATCACCAGTGCCGTCAACAGAGCCAGACCCGCAACCCAGGAGAAGCTCCCGGATGAGGCCATCGCCCAGGTGGCCATCGACACAGCGATGAGCAGCGGCACATCCCGCCGCACCAAGCGACTACGAACGCGTAGGGAGGTAATGGCCGCGCTGGCGCCCAACACCACCATCACGTTGAAGATGTTGGAGCCCAGAACGTTGCTAACGGCAATCGAGTCCCCGCCGGAATTTCCCTGCAGGGTCGAGAGCAAGCTCACAAACAGTTCAGGTGCGCTGGTGCCAAAGGCAACGACCGTCAGGCCGATGACGATCTGAGGAATGCCCAGCAACAAAGACAGGGCTACCGCGCCGGCCACAAACAACTCGCCCCCGCCAAAGAGGAGCAAGATGCCCGCGACGATCTCCAGAAAGGTGAGGGCGTCAGGCATGGCCAGCAGCGGACTGGCCCAATTGTGCACAGAACAGCCGAAATGTCTTCAGGCCGTTACCCCGGCACGGCCGGAGCCGCGGGCGGCGGGGCGACCGCTGGAGCAGGGGTGATGCCGGCCGGCTCAGCTTTCTCTGGAACCACCTCTTGGGGTTCTTCCACGGGGGTGGGTTCGGGGTTGGGTTCGGTCTCAGGACCGATCACGTCAATGGAGACCCGCTGGACCAAAAGGCGGTAGCGGAATTTTTGCGTCCTGTTGATGAAGTCCTGAACCGCCGCAACCTGTTTCGGGGTGGGCAGGTTGGGGCGACTCACCCGAACTGCCGCCTTGATCAAAGGGGGGTTTTGCGTCCAATCGATCTTGACGTCGGTGAGTTCTGAATCCTTACCCAAGGTGATGGTGCGTTGGCGCAGGCTCTCGGTGATGGCCCGCTCCACCTCCTGAAGGGCCTGACGCTGTTGGGCTTGTCCCAGCAGCGTCACAAAGCCACCGGTCAGCGGAATCAGCAGCAGTCCCGTCAGGAGCAGGCTCACCAGACCCATCTGACTGCGGAAGAGCTGCTGGCGCAGGCTCGCCTGGGTGGCCACCAAGGTGAGCAATCCCCCCGAAAGAATGCCCAGCAGGTTGGCGGCAAACAGCAGGGCTGCGCCCCTGGCCGGTTCCCACTGCTGAAGCGACAGCAACAGGCCCAGGACACAGACCGGAGGCACCAAGGCCACCGCAATCGCCGTGCCTGCAACGGATGACACCGCCTCCGGCTTGAGGCGGCCGTAGGTCGCGATCGATCCCGCCACCAAAGCAATGCCCAAATCCAGCAGGTTCGGCGTGGTGCGCCCCAGGACCTCATCGCCCAGGACTGGCAGGTTGGCCACCCAACCCAGGGCCGCTGAGGTCAGCACCGTGATGCCGACGCCCACGGCCAGGGTCAGCAACGCACGGCCCACCAGGGCCAGTCGTCCCTCCAGGATCGCGAAGGAGGCACTGCGCAGGGGCAGGATCCAGGGGGCAATCAACATTGCCCCGATCACCACCGCGGCGCTGTCCGCCAACAGTCCCAGGGTGGCGATCAGGCTCGCCGCAACCGTGAGCACCACATAGGACTGATCCAGGCGGGCTTCCCGCTCAAAGCTGGCCTCCAGGAACGCCAGGGGTGTGGGCTCGCCCATGGCTCGCGCAAAGTCCTGGGCTCAGGATGACCGATTCGCTAACGCCCTGCCGGCAAAGCCCCAATCGATTCGGCTCAGACGTAGCGTTTTGGCCCCATTGACAGTGGTCATGACCCCGGCGTCGACGTCCCAACGTGCGTCAAGTTTTCGCCTGCTGAATCAGATCAGCACCAACAACATCAAAGGGGATCTCTTTGGCGGCGTCACGGCCGCTGTGATCGCCCTACCGATGGCCCTGGCCTTCGGCGTCGCCTCAGGAGCCGGGGCAGCTGCCGGCCTCTGGGGTGCGGTGCTGGTGGGCCTGTTCGCGGCCCTCTTTGGCGGAACCCCCAGCCTGATCTCCGAACCCACCGGTCCCATGACCGTGGTGATGACGGCCGTGATCGCGAGCTTGACGGCCCGCAATCCCGAGCACGGGCTCGCCATGGCCTTCACCGTTGTGATGCTGGCCGGCCTCTTCCAGATCGCCTTCGGTCTGCTGCGGCTCGGTCGCTACATCACCCAGATGCCCTACACGGTCATCTCGGGCTTCATGAGTGGGATCGGCCTGATCCTGATCATCCTGCAGCTGGGACCCTTCCTCGGTCAGGCCAGCCCGAAGGGCGGCGTCATGGGCACCCTCAACAACTTGCCCCAGCTGCTGGCCAACGCCCGGCCCACCGAGATCACCCTGGCCGTGGTGACAATGGCCATCCTCTGGTTGACCCCGGCGGCCGTCAAAAAAGTGGCCCCACCCCAGCTGATTGCCCTGGTGGTGGGGACGCTGCTCTCGATCACCGTCCTGGGCGGCGGTGGAGGCGAGGAGATTCGCCGCATCGGCGAGATCGCTTCCGGCTTCCCCGCTCTGCAGATTCCCCACTTTGAGCTGGGCGAATTGCAGTTGATGTTTGTCGACGCAGCCGTGCTGGGCATGCTGGGCTGCATCGATGCCCTGTTGACCTCGGTGGTGGCCGACAGCATCACCCGCA
>NZ_JAFMKL010000101.1:0-5945 GCF_017852955.1 Vulcanococcus sp. DEBay_Sum22DG08_74 | reverse complement strand
GGGCTGGGCCGCCACTGGCTGGGTACTCCCCGCCAAAGCAGCCAGTGCGAACAGGACAGTGAAGCGGCGTCGTGATCGGTGCAGCATGGTGATCAACCCTCGTGCATGGCATTGCCAAAGCCCTTGCGGATCGGGCCCAGCAAATAAAAGAGCAAGGTGGTGCGGTCCGTGAGGATATCGGCGGTCAGCGTCATGCCTGGCACCAAGAGGTTTTTGCCCTTGGCCTTGCCGGCATACTCGCGATCCAAGGCCACACGCACCTTGTAGTAGGGCTCACCGGTCTTCTCATCCTGGAAGGTTCCAGCTGACACGGACTCCACCTTTCCGGTCACGGTGCCGTAGCGGCTGTAGTCGTAGGCAAGCACCTTCACCTCCACCTTCTGTCCGATCCGGACGTTGCCAATGTCCTTGGGCTTGACCCGGGTGAAGGCCTCCAGGCGCTGACCAATCGGAACGACCTCGGCGACCACACTGCCCGGCGCAATCACCCCGCCGATGGTCTTGATCGTGTAGCTCTTGACGATGCCATCAACCGGTGAGCGCACCTGCAGCCGCTCCAGTTCCCCCAGCTGACGGCCCAGCACGCTCTGCAGCTCAGCCTTCTCACTGGTGACTTTCGCCAGCTGCTCCAGGGTGTCGGTGCGGAGTTTGGCCCGCAGTTCAAAGCGTTGGGTCTCCGTCTCTTGAATCGTTCCGTCCAGTTCCGCCAATTGGGTTTCTGTGGAAGCGATGCGACGCCGGGCCTCGAGCACGTCGTTGTGGGGGATCGCTCCGCTGCGATCCAACGACTCGTAAGCCTTGGTCTGCTCCTTCAGCAGCGCGACTTCATCGAGGTATTCCTTGCGCTTGGCCTGCAGGGTGGCCAGGCGTTGGTCTGCCAGGGTGATCTGACGGGTGATGTCCCTGGCCTTTTGATCCTGGAGATCTCGGAAGGCCTTCTCCACTTCCGCTGAAGGACGGGTTGGCGTGCGCTGTTTGCTGTTCATCGCCTCCTCCCCAAGAGCCTTGCGCAACTCGCGCTGCTCCAGGGTCAAGTTGGTGATCCGGGTTGCGGTTTGCTGCTCCTGGGAGCCGATCTCCCCCTCGTCAAGCTTGAGCATGACCTGGCCCTTCTTGACCCGCTGGCCCTCGGACACCAGCTGTTGGCGCACGATGCCGCCCTCAAGGTGTTGCACCTTTTGGATCTCCCCGGCGGGCTCAATCTCACCGGAGGCCACGACGTAGTCCTGGATCGGGATGATCGCCGAGACCGCAATGGAGCCTGCAAAAACCGCCGTCACCCCCTTCAGCCAGCGGAGCAGGTTGGGGGGAACCTGACCGGCCTCGAGGGACAGTGCTTCGCCGCGGCGGCCATGGCCAAAGGCCTGGTCGGAGGGATCCGCTTCCAGGTGCCAGATGGAGCTCTCGTCATCAGAGCGCTTGCGGCTCTGGAGATCGCGGGGGTTCGGGGAGGACAGGCTCATCGGAATTAGGCGGCCTTGGCAGGCGCAGGAGGAAGTTTTTGCTGCGCAGCGATTAACTCCGCAGGGGTACCGGCAAAGGCCACAGATCCTTCCCGAAGGATGACGATCTGATCGGCAATTTCAAGCAGCTCAGGCGCATCTGACACCACCAGCGTTGTCCCCTTGCCGCGGCGCTGGGCCAGGACCTGCAGCAGAGCTCGGCGGTTGTGGGGTTGCAGCGCCCCAAGCGGTTGATCCAGGAGCAGGACAACGGGCTCCGCCAAGAGCAACCGCGCCAAGGCGACCCCCTGCACCTGATGGGGCAGCAGGGCATGGGGACCCTGCAGGGCGACGAGCCGATCCAGTCCCTTGCCCTCCAGCAATTCCTCGAGGGCAAGGGACTGCAGGGCCTGTTGCAGATCCTGATCAGTGAGGAAGGGGCCCGCCAGCAGCAGGTTCTCCCGGAGGGTTCCAGGGAAGACCCCAGCGTCTTCAGGCAAGAAGGCCATCGCCTGACGCAGCTGCCCCAAGGGGATCTGGCGCAGATCCGAGCCGTCCAGGGTGATCACGCCGCTGCCTGGGGTGATCTGGGCATTGATCAAACGCAGAACAGAGGACGTGCCTGAGCCTTCCGGCCCCGAGAGCACCACCAGCTGACCTGGATTCACCTTGAGGGAGAGCTGAGCCAGGGTGGGCTCCTGCAGGTTGTTGAGCCGCAAGGTGACGTTCTTAAAGACCAGGGCACCCTTGGGGTTGGGAAGCACCCAGCGCTGACTCAGGCTCGTGCTGGGCTCGACTTCCGAGGCCCCCATGAAGCGGTTCAGGCGCTCGAGGTTCGGCCGCATCTGGGACCAGCGGCTCAGGGCTTGGTAGGCCGTTTGGATCGGGCGGAAGACCCGCCAGACGAAGAACATCGTGGCGATCAAGGTGCCCAGCTCGATGCCGGAATTTCCGGCGATCGCAATGCCGGCTCCTGTGGCCAGAACCAAAGCTCCGGTCAGCTGGGAGAACTCGCCGGTGAGGATCGCCAGCAGTTGCTGCAGCCGCAGTGGCCCGAGCCCCTGAATCGCCGATTCACTGGAGGCCTCCTCCAGGCGGCTGTACCAGCGGCGCTCTCCTCCGGCACGCTTGATCTCAGCGAAGTTCTGGAGCAGATCCAACAGCATCGGCTCCAGGTTGGAGGGGTTGCGGCTGAGGGGTTGCTGCACGGCACGGCCGGCCAGTCCAACGAGGTAAACCCCGCCAAAGCAAACCAGCACCATCAAGACGGTGAGCAACATCAAGGGCACGCTCATCACGGCGATGGCCACCAGGAAGATGCCGATGAAGGGCAGATCCAAGGCCGCCAGCGCCACCGGACCGGTGAGGTAGGTGCGCAGACCCTGGAAGCTGCGCAGTCGGTTGGCCAGGGTGAGCGGGGTGTAGCGCTCCAACTGGGGCAGGCGCAGCAAGAGGACCTTCTCGAGCACGCGGATGCTGAGGAGCAAATCCAGCTCCGCGCCCAGATCAGCCAAGCGGGCCTGACGCCGCTGGGTCAGCCAGAGCTGCAGGAGCACGGCCGTGATGGCGAAGGGCAGCAGCAGGAACAAATCCCCCACCTGCCCGCCAGGGATTTCGATGTTGTAAACGGCGCGGATATAGAAGGGCATCGCCAGCGCCAGCAGGTTGATCAGCAGCGAGATCACATAGAGCTCGGTGATCCCGCCGCGGAAACGCAGCACCTGGGCCTGGAACCATTGCCGCTTCTCGCCAGCTCGCTCCGGTTCAAAGCGGATGTCGTAGGCGTAGTAGGCCTGGTCCAAGGCCAACAAGCCAGCCAGTTGCTCGGCGGTCTGGACCAAGCGGAACTCCCAGTTGGCCTGGTCGGCGCGCAGGGCCAGGGGGTAATCGAGTCGCTGCAGCTGCGCCAGCGGTGTGCGCGCGCTCAGGGGGATGACCGTCCAGCGATAGCCCAGGTTGGCCAGGGTGTTCATCAGATCGACCCCGTCCATGGACTGGGGGGATCCACTGATGGCATTGCGGAGCTGAATGGCCTCGCCTGACCAATCCAGGGCTTCCAGAAGATCCGGCAGCAGACGCGCCGAGGCGGACTCGCTCTGGCGCAGGCGATCAAACAGTGGAGCGATCTCGATCATGGCTGCACCTCCACCAGCTCGCTGGCCTTCCATTGCAGGGTCGGAATGGACGCCGGCAATCCCGGAGGCCAGGCCTCCAGGGCCACCAACTTGGAGGCCTCACACTGAATCCCGAGGAACCACTGCAATTCGGAGGCGGGTAGGTCCACCTGGGAGGTGTCCAAAAACAAGGCCGCAGGTTCATCCAGCAGGGCTGCGATGACCTGGACGCGGAAGCGCAAGCTGCGGCTCAAGGGAAAGTCTTGGGTCTCACCGATCGGCGTCTCGTAGCCGCGCGGCAGAGCCTGAATCCAGGGGGCAACAGCTAACTGCTCACAGAGCTGGGCCGCCCGTGGCCCGAGCTGATCGGAGCGGAAGTGGGTGAGGTTCTCAAGCAACGTGCCCGTGCTGAGTTGGGGGTTGGGCACCAGCAGCCGCAGGCGGCGGCGCAGGAGCGAGCGTTGATAGCTCTGCAGCGGCCGACCGGCGTAGCTGGCGTGATGGGGCAGCTCTCCCTCAAGAGCGGTGATGGACTTCAGCAGAGCCGAGGAGCTATCGACGTCTCCACCGACCAAGGCCAAGGCCCCTCCTTGGGGAAGGGTGAATTGGGGGAGCTCCAGAGATCCGCTGGCTGGGGGTTCATCGCCGACCAGGAGGTTGGGTTCTTGGGGCAGTTGCTCGAGCTGCTGGTAGTCGTGATTGGCTTGCCACTGGCTGGCCTGTTGCCCTTCAGCAGCAAATAACTTGCCCAGCGGCATGGTCACCTGACCACTGAGAAGGGTGCAGGCCGCCAGGGCCCCACTGGAGAGGTCCTGGTTGATCACCATCCAACCGCCGAAGCTGACGATCAGAAGTTGATTGAGTTGGGCAAAGAGGCCCGAGAGGTTTTGCAGCCGGGCCGTGGTCGCCTCCTGGCGAAAGCCTGCCTGGGCAAGGCGCTCCTGCAACGGCTCCAGGCGACGCACCAAGAACCCCTCGAGATTGAAGGTCTTGATCGTGGGGGCCCCCAGCAGGCTGGCGTGCAGGGTTTCATTGAGGCTGGTTTCCAGGCGGTGTTTCTGCTCGATCGCGGCGAGCATCGCCTGGGAGGCCTGGTGGGCGTAGTGAATGAAGACCGGTGCCAGCAGCAGGGGCAGGATCACCAGCCAATGGCCAATCAGCAGCAGAACAAAGAGGTAGACAAGAGCAAAGGGAAGATCAATGCGGCGCACGATCCACTGCTGCTCAAAGACACCCCGCAAGGCCGCCGGTGTACGGAGCTGAGCCAGGCGGGCCTGCAACGGCTGGGCCTGAACACTGCTGATATCGCTAGCCAAGAGCGAGCGGATCGCTCCCAGCCGGAGCCGATGCTCAGAGGATGCCCCAAGCCAACTGAGAACCCAGGCCCGCAGCCCCTTGAGGACCACATCGAGGACCAGGACAGCTGCCAACAGCATGGTGATCACCGCCAGGCTGTCGCCGGCCTGCTGCGGCAGGACCGAGGTGTAGATGCGGTTGATGTACAGCGGGATCGCCAACACCAGCAGGTTGATCGCAATCGAAGCGGCGATCACCACCCGCACCGTGGGGTCATCCAAGTCAGGTCGGATACCCGGATCCCCAGAGATGCGCTTCAGCCGCTGCCACCAGGCTTGAACCACCGAGCCCCAGGCCGATCTCTGCAAAAACTAGGCATGACAAACGTCAATAGCAGCGAGCTGTAGCGCTATTCATCAAACCTGTGCTGAATGACAGGAAATTGGTCAATCTGAGGGGAAAGTGCTCCAGCTCCCATGGCCGCCGATCGTCCTGAAGGCAGCAATCTCGAGCAGTCCATCGCCAAGCGCGTGGGCAACCGGCTGCGGCGGATGTTCGGGATGGAAAACCTGCACGACGGCAGCCGTGAGCAGTTCGAAGAGGCGCATGAATCCATCCCGGAAGGGGGCAGACCACTTCAGGCGGACACAACGACTGGGCGAACCGGCACCGCCTCCTCCCTTCCCGACGCAGGCCTGAGTCGGCCTTGGTCCTCTGACTTTGAGCCCTTCCCAACGCCAGGTGCAGGGGGCGATCAATCCCAGGGCATCAGTGGCGGAGGGGGCGGCGGAAGCGCTGGAACCGGAGTGGAAGCGCAAGGCCTCGCTGGAGTCGCGGGCGCAAACGGGGGGGCGGCCCACACCACGCCCTCAGGCGGAAGCGGACCTGGACATGCCACCGCTAGCGGCGGCAGTGGTGGGACAGGTGGCGGTGGTGGCGCTCACAACGGCCCCAATGGCGGCACGGCGTCGCCATTGAGCAACGCATCAACTGGCCTTAAAGGAGAAACGCATCTGCCCATCACAGATGACGACGAACGGGTGACAGGAGATGAAGACAAACCCATTCAGGGGACTGTCATCGAACATCCGAT
>NZ_JAFMKL010000100.1:0-6040 GCF_017852955.1 Vulcanococcus sp. DEBay_Sum22DG08_74 | reverse complement strand
GTGAGGATCAAATCCGCACCAGCACGCTTGAAGCAGAGGAGGGTTTCAAGCACCACAGCCCGCTCGTCAATCCAACCCTTTTCAGCGGCCGCCTTGACCATGGCGTACTCACCACTGACGTTGTAGGCCGCGATCGGCAGCTCGCTCTCCTCACGGAGGCGGTGAATGATGTCGAGGTAAGCCAGACCGGGCTTGACCATCATGATGTCGGCCCCCTCTTGCTCATCGAGCTGGGCCTCGGTGATGGCCTCGCGGGCGTTGGCCGGATCCATCTGGTAGGTGGACTTGTCCTTCGGGATGGGCTTGCTGGCCACCGCACGAGGGGCGGAATCCAGTGCTTCACGGAAGGGGCCGTAGTACGCCGAGGCGTATTTCGCCGTATAGCTAATGATGCCGACGTGCTCGAAGCCTTCCTCATCGAGCGCTTCGCGGATGGCACCAACGCGGCCATCCATCATGTCGCTGGGGCCGATCAGATCCGCACCGGCACGGGCCTGCGCAACGGCCTGCTTGCACAGCAAGGCAACGGTTTCATCGTTGAGCACGACCCCTTCGCCACTGACGATTCCGTCATGGCCATCGCAGGAATAGGGGTCCAGGGCGACGTCCGTCATGATCGCCATCTCGGGGTGTACCTCCTTGAGGCGGCGGATCGCCCGGGGGATCAGGCCACCTTCGTTGAAGCACTCCGCACCGTCTTCGGTCTTCAGGCCATCGGCCACCTTCGGGAAGAGGACGACGCAACGGATCCCCAGGTCCCAGGCGCGACCGACTTCTTGCACGAGTCCATCCAGGCTCCAGCGCTGACAGCCGGGCATCGCCCCGATGGGCTCGTTGCTGGCCCCCTCATGGACAAAGAGGGGATAGATGAAGTCCGCGGGACTCAGGGAGGTCTCCCGCACCATCGCCCGCAGGGCAGGGGAACGGCGCAGGCGGCGGGGACGGTAGGTGAGCTCCATCGGGGGCTGGCTCAGCGAACTCGAGACGGGTCGGATCCTACGGAGCCCTCACCTGCAGGTCAGGTTTCGTTCCCGCCAAACATGTCGTCGTAGCCCTGGTACGGGTCAAATTCCGACCAGCCAGGGCTGGCTTCATTGAAGAGGCCGTAACGGGCCGCCTCGTCATCCATCAGCGTGTTCCCCGTCGGCTGGGTGTTGCAGGTCACTCCCCCATCCGGCGTGGGCTGGCAATCGTCAAAGACCACACCCGCCCGGGCCAAAACAGGAACGCAACAGCAGCTCACAACGAGCAGAGCGCCTGAGAGGATGGGCGCCGCTTTCGCCCTGGCCGCGATGTACACCGACTGGACCGCCATTGCCCTGCTGCTGCTGACTGCAGCACCCCTGTTGGCCGTGGTCGCAACGACGGCTTTCTTCATCTGGCGGCAGAAGACGAAGCGCTGATCAACAGGATGGTGCCCTGACCCACGCATTGCAAGCAGGTGCGGTAGCCGGCCGTTTGCGTGCGCTGGATGCCGCTCCCTCCACACCTGGGACAAGGCTTTGCACCCTCATTGATGGCTGTGTTCCCCTGCTCCTCGGGCCTGGCCATGGGCCGCTCCTGGTGATGGCCTCACTTTGTTCACAGCCAGGGGGTTTGATCCCGAAGGGATTGTTAAGCCTTGCTCAACTGCTGCCGCAAGGTCCCGAGCTGGCACTGCTGCAACAGCTCCTGGGCGCTGAGACAGGACCCTTCCGGCACCAGCTCTAAGGAGGCGGCTAAGCGACCAATCGCCGCCTCAGGCAGAACGCCCTGCTCCCGCCAAACCGCAAGGCCCATGCCGCCATCGCGTTTGGACAGGCGCTGGCCCTGATCATCCATCCAGAGGGGCAGGTGCCAGTAACGCGGCGGCTCCACCCCCAGGTGCTGAAGGACTGCCACCTGCGGTCCCGTGGCCGGCCAGAGGTCCAAGCCGCGCACCACATCACTGATGCCGAGTGCCCACTCATCGACCGCGGTCGCCAGGTGATAGGCCAGGAAACCATCGGCCCGGCGCAGCACCACATCACCGACCTCCGTCGGTCCGTCGAGGCACCCCTCAGGCCCCAACTGCTCTGGCCAACGAAGGGGGCCCGGCTCCAGCTGCAGCCGCCAACTGGGCAGGCGCTGATCCTCCAGACCCCAACGGGGAGTGAGTGGCCGGCAAAAACCGGGATAGACCCCCGATCGGCCATGGGGGGCCGAGATGTCAGCCAACATCCGACGGCTGCAGCGGCAGGGATAGAGCTGGCCGCTACGCCGCAAGGCCGAGAGGACCGTGGCGTAGAGACCGCGGCGCTCGCTCTGGCGCAGCACCGGTCCATCCCAAAGCAAACCCAGCCAGCGCAGGTCCTCTCGAATGCTGGCCTCCGCCCCTGCTCGATTGCGGGGCGTATCGAGATCGTCAATCCGCAGCAACCACTCGCCGCCCTGCAGCCGGGTGATCAACCAGGAGAGCAAGGCCGTGCGGAGGTTGCCCAGATGCAGTGGACCCGTCGGGGACGGCGCATAGCGACCCCGGCGAGCCGTTTCCTTCAGATCGGCGACCTCGCGCCGTAATGCTCTGAGATGAGAGGGCAGCAAGGTAGACATCGATCAACCGCTAGGCCCGCAACACGCAAAAGGGCGACCCGAAGGTCGCCCTCTGCTCAACACCGTGAATGGGCGCGGCGTGATCAGCCCTGAACGCGATCCTTGAAGAGCTTGCCTGCGGTGAATGCAGGGACGCGCTTCGCGGGGATCTTGATCTTCTGGCCGGTCTTGGGGTTCAGGCCTTGACGGGCAGAGCGCTCGCGGGGCTCGAAGGAGCCGAAGCCAAGGATCGACACTTTCTTACCTTCGACAACCGAATCGATGATGGTGTCGATGGCCGCGTCGACCACCTGGGCCACGTCGGTCTTGGTCAACTCGGTGCGAGCAGCCACGAGATTGACGAGGTCAGCTTTGTTCATCGGAGTGGAAGCCTCTGGGCTCAGTAGCAGCAGGGCGGAGTGAGAAAACCCCGCCACCACTGGTTTCAGCGCGCCAATGGTATGGGGGTTGGCAAGGGGCGGCAACCTCAAAACCCCTTTTCCCATGCCGTTTTTGCCACATTTGCTGCCGAAATCGGCCCTTTCGCACTGTTTTGTGCCCCTACGAGCCGATCCCTAGACGGGCTCCTGGCCCTCTAAAGCAGCCCAGTCCAGGGCCTGCAACTGCTGTTGAACATCAGCGATCAAGGCCTCGCCCCGCAGGGCCCCCAAGCCAGCCCCACTCGCCAGAGCAACCGGCGTGGAGCGGGGCAACCAGTCCCCCAAGGCCTCCAGGCTGCGCAACCAACGGCTCCAATGGAACGAACGGCGCGTGCGCAGGGGACGGGCCTCACCCGACGCGACTGGACTGAGAAGCCGCCCGCAGAACAGCAGCGGCGCGCCATTGAATGCCCGATCAGCGAGCAGCACGGCACTGCCCGGGGTCGGGCCTGGGGTCCAGCGCAGGCTGTATCCCGGGGCGAGGGACTGCTCTGACGAGAAGGGCTCGAGTCCATCAACGGTCGGTAAGAGGTAGGCCTCCTGCTCCTGCAGGGAGACCGGCCACTGCAGCTCCTCTTGAAAGCGTCGGGTGCGGCCGTGGCCATCACGGCTGGTCAAGACCAGTCGACCCGGGCCGCGCTCCCGCAGAAAAGCCAGGTTGGCTTGATTCAGTCCTGGACAGTCGATCAGAAGACCCGCGCATCCCTCCCACTCCGGAGTCTCCAACCACCAGGCCGAGCCCCCCAGCGTGTCGCGGTTGGGGGCAAACAGCCAGAGGTTCTCGAGGACCTGACGCGGCGGGCGCCCTTCCGGCAAGGGCTCTGCAAACACCGAACCGGATGCAGCCTGCTGGGGGCTCTCCTCACTCATGACGGGCCACAACCGCTCCACCACCTTTAGCTTGTGGTGGCAGCCCCCAGGATCCGTTGGCTTCGATCCACCTCGGACAGCCCTGGCCCCTTGGGGCGCAAGCGACGCCCAGGGGGGTGAACTTTTCCCTGGCCGCTCCCAGTGCCAGCCGGATTGAGCTGCTGCTGTTTCGCGATGGCAACGCCAGTGAACCCGAGCAAACGATTGAGCTGAACAGCAGCCACCGCTCCGGCGACCTCTGGCACGTGGAGGTCGAGGGCGTCGGCATCGGCTGCTGCTACGCCTACCGAGTCTTTGGCCCCCTGCAACCGGGAAACCACGGCTACAACCCGTCCAAGTTGCTCCTTGATCCCTGTGCCCGTGCAATCACAGGGTGGGATGTCTACAGCCGAATCGATGCCCTCGGCGGGATGCCGAATACGGCGAAGTGCCTCAAGGGGGTCGTCACCGAGCGGGATCGCTTTGATTTCCAAGCGGCGCCCAGACCTCGCCACAGCTGGCAGCGCACGCTGATTTACGAGCTGCACGTGGGGGGCTTCAGCCGCGGCCAGGGCAGCCCAGTCACCCCGGACGCCCAGGGGACCTACCTGGGGTTAATCGAACTCATTCCTTATCTCAAGGACCTCGGCATCACCACGGTCGAACTGCTGCCGGTGATGGCGTTCGACCCCCACGATGCACCCGAGGGACGGATGAACTACTGGGGCTACAGCCCCCTCAGCTGGCTGGCCCCCCATCACGGCTACCAGCAGGGAGACGATCCCCTACAGATCCGCCATCAGGTGAGGCAACTGGTGAGCGCCTGCCACCAGGCCGGCCTCGAGGTGCTGGTGGATGTGGTCTACAACCACACCTGCGAGGGCAACCAGGCCGGCCCAACCCTGAGCTGGCGCGGAATTGACGACCGCCTCTACTACCACCAGAACGCCAAAGGCGATTACCTCGACGTCAGCGGCTGCGGCAACTCCATTGCGGCTAACCGGCCCTTGGTGCGGCGCCTGATTCTTGAATCGATGCGCTGCTGGGCCCTGGAGCTGGGGGTCGACGGCTTCCGCTTCGACCTCGGCATCGCCCTCAGCCGCGGGGAAGAACTGGCTCCCCTCGACAAACCACCACTGTTTGAAGAGATCGAAGCCGACCCCGAGCTCTCCGATCTGAAGTTGGTCAGTGAGCCCTGGGACTGCGGCGGCCTCTATCGCCTGGCCGATTTCCCCGCCAAGCGCATTGGCAGCTGGAACGGCCGTTTCCGCGATGACGTGCGTCGCTTCTGGAAGGGAGATGACAAGAGCTGCTGGGCCATGGGCCAACGCCTGAGCAGCAGTCCCGATCTCTTCGGCGGCCAACCAGCCGTCCTGGGGCGCAGCATCACCTTCTTAACCGCCCATGACGGCTACACCCTGAACGACCTGGTCAGCTACGGCGGTAAGCACAACCTGGCCAATGGGGAGGACAACCGCGACGGGGATAACCACAACAACAATTGGAATCACGGCGCCGAGGGGCCCTGCAGCGACCCCGACATCCAATCCCTAAGGAATCGGCAACTGCGCAACCTGCTGGCGAGCCTGCTGCTCGCCCCCGGGGTTCCCATGTTGCTGATGGGGGACGAGGTGCGCCGCAGCCAGGGCGGCAACAACAACACCTGGTGCCAGAACAACATCCTCGGCTGGATGCATTGGGCACCGGACGCGGAGGACCTCGAGCTCAAACGGTTCCTGCAACGGCTGATTCAGATCCGCCACCAGTGGGCTGATTTGTTCAATCCCGAGGTGCCCCATGCCGAGGCCAAGTCCCCCCGCTTCGATCAGCCGGGACACCTCATTCGCCAATGGCACGGCCCCAAACTCGGACAACCCGATTGGGCCAGCTGGTCCCACACCCTGGCCTGGAGTCTCAACGACCGTCAGCGGGGCCCCTTGATCTGGTGCGGGATGAACGCCTACTGCGAGGACCTGAGTTTCGAGGTGCCCAAGGTGAATCACGGCTGGCGCCAGGTGATCAACACCGCTGAGGCCGATGCTGCACCCGCCGACCCCCAAGCCTGGAACGGTGCAACCCAGGCCATGAAGAGCCGCAGCCTGGTGCTGCTCGTGGAGCAGAGCTGCTTCTAGAGGGAAGCGGGCTGCGGGAATCGAACCCGCATCATCAGCTTGGAAGGCTGAGGTTTTACCACTAAACTA
>NZ_JAFMKL010000099.1:0-6114 GCF_017852955.1 Vulcanococcus sp. DEBay_Sum22DG08_74 | reverse complement strand
CTCACGGGACAGGTTGTCCCTTCGATATCGAGAAGGATGTGCGTAATGGTCATGCTTTATTTGGCCAGGATCGCTTCGAGAAGCAGTTGCCTCCAGCGCTGCTCCAGTAGAAACTCCAGGATCTCTAGGTGACGCATCGCACTGCCCAGGCTGCGTCCCCAGGCATAGAGCCCGTGTCCGGCAATCAGTAGTCCCTGGGGGGCGTTGCTCAGCAGCGGTCTGGCCTGCGCTGACAATTCAGAGAGGTTCTGATTGTTCGCCAGGACAGGGACCTCCACGGAGCAGTCGTGGGTGTTGATGCCATCCAGCCCCTTGAGCATCTCCAGGCCGCTCAGCTCGAGCTTGCCCTGTTTGCTCTTCAGGGCCCACTGGGAGAGGAGCGTTCCGGCCTGCGAATGGGTGTGCAGGACTGCACCGGCTCCGCAGGTTTTCACGATCTCCAGGTGCAGGGCGGTCTCGGCGCTGGCTTTGCCATTGCCCAGCACCACATGCCCTTCCCGGTTCACCTGAATCAGATCGATCGGAGCAACCGCCCCCTTGTGCACTCCGCTTGGAGCCATCAGCAGGCGAATGGGGTCCCCATCCAGCAGACAGCTGAAATTGCCGCCCGTTCCATCACACCAACCCCGCCGATGGATTTCCGCCATCGCTCCGCACAGGGCTCTGGCGAGGGCTGTGGTGTTGGCATCGGGCATCGTCGCGTCCCGCTCAGGGGGTTCTTCCACCCTGGCAGGAGGGGCACCAGTGGCTGCTGCGTCCGCCCAACTTGTCACGACGGATCGGCGTGCCGCAGACCCGGCAGGGCTCGCCGGTGCGGCGGTAGACCCAGGCGGCATTGCCGTAGTTCCCATTGGTTCCCGTCAGGTCACGGAAATCACTGAAGGTGGTGCCGCCTGCCCCAATGCTGGTGGTCAGCACCTCCACCAAGGCGCTGTGCAGCCGCTCCAACTGCTTGAGCTTGAGCGATCCAGCCCGCTCCTCAGGCGCGATGCCGCTCATGAACAGGGACTCATCCGCGTAGATATTCCCCACGCCGGCCACCAGGGCCTGATCGAGCAGGGCCGTCTTGATGGCCCGCGATGACCCTTTGAGTTTCTGCCGCAGGTACTGGGGCGTGAAGGCCGCGCTGAAGGGTTCTGGACCAAGGCGTTTCAGCCCCGTCATCACCGATTCCAGCGGTTCACCGGGGGGGACCCACCACATCTCACCGAAGCTGCGCAGATCCACGAAGCGCAGCTCCTGGCCTTCGGGATTCCAGAACCTCACGCGTGTGTGGCTGCAGGGTTCCTTGGCGGTCTCCATCCAGAGGAACTGACCGGTCATCCGCAGATGCACCCCCCAGTGCCCGGCGTCGGCTCCCGCTCGCTTGAGGCTGGCCATCAGATATTTGCCGCGTCTCATCCATTGATCGACGCTGCATCCCTCCAGGGCGGAGCAGAACTGCGCGGGGACCGGGGGAGCGGCAATGGCCCGGGCCCGCAGCACCTCGACCCGCTCAATCGTGAAGCCACGGGTCTGGCGTTCGAGTCCGCGGCGCACCGTTTCCACTTCGGGGAGCTCTGGCACCCGTGATCCCTGACCGTTGGTGGCCACAGATTGCCACGCAGACCAGACAGCAAAAATCCCCGACCTGAACCCAGGCCGGGGATCACTGCGAGATCTTGAGCGCCTGGATCAGGCCTTCTCGAGTTCGCTCTCGGCGAAGTTGTTGGTGTTGATGCCGCCTTCGGAGCCGCTGACGCCGTTGTAGTTCACCTTCTCGAAGCGCACCACGACGGGGTAACGGATGCCGGAGGTGTCGATGGAGGCAACGGTGCCCACATCGTTGAACCAGTAGGACTCAGGACGCTTGATGCGCACCTTGTCACCGCGGGAGATGGCCATCGCTGCGCTGTAAAGGGGTGGCTGTCATTGGGAATTTACCCGTAGCGGGAGTCCCCAAAGCCAGCCCGTCACGAAACGTGGCACCATCGACCTCCACCGAGCGTTTCCCCATGGCCGAGGCCCCCTCCTTCAGCCTCGACTTGCCTGATCCCGAAAGCGACAGCATCAGCTCGATGGAGTTCCTGGCCCGCATTGAGGAGGCCTGGGCCATTTGTGATCGCTTTGACCTGCAGACCGAGATCTGGCGGGGCCGGATCCTGCGCAGCGTGCGGGACCGGGAGCGCCGTGGCGGCGATACCCGCGGGGGCGGCTTCCTGCAGTGGTTGCGGGAACAGGAAATCAGCAAAACCCGCGCCTACGCCCTGATTCAGCTGGCCGAATCCGCCGATCACATGCTCGGGGAGGGGGTCCTGGAGGAGACCAGCGTCAACAACTTCTCCAAGCGGGCCTTCATGGAGACGGCCCAGTCCGATCCAGAGGTGCAGTTGATGATCGGTGAGGCCGCCAATGACGGCCAGCAGATCACCCGTAAACAGGTGCGTCAACTCACCGACGAGTTCACGGCAGCCACCAGCCCGCTCCTGCCGGAAGAGATTCGGGAACGTACGGCGAACAATCTGCTTCCGCCCAAGGCCGTTGCCCCCCTGGTGAAGGAGCTGGCCAAACTGCCCGACGACCAGCAGGAGGATCTCCGCAAGGTTCTGCGTGAAGAGCCCGAGCTCGAGCGGGTCAAGGACGTCACCAGCACCGCCCGTTGGTTGAGCAAAGCCTCAGAAGCTGGCCTGGCCGTTCGGGCCTTCCAGCAGGGGGAGCTGGATCTCGATAAGGCGATGCAGGAGGCCCTGCGTCTCGATGCCCTGGGACTGCTCTCCGATGCCGTTGGGCAAGCCCAGGCTCTGGAATCGGCGGTCCTCAAGCTCCACACCAGCTGGCGCCGCCTCAACGGTCTTCAGGAGCGTCTCTGGGTCGAGAGCGGCAGCAGCACCCCCCACCTGCGGGAGCTGCTGACCGCCCTGCAAACCCTCAGCGGCAACACCATGCGCGTCTCCCTCGGGGAACTCGCCGGCGGTAAGCGCGTGCGCTTGCAGTTGGTGGAGGAATCCCCCGATCAGCTTGAGGCTCCGGCGATCGCGGTGCTGGCTCAGGCCGGCTGAGATCCGCCTGATGAGCGATCCCCTCGACTCCGCCCTCCAGGAGCACTTCGGCTGGTCTGCCTTTCGCCCTGGCCAGCGCCCGGTGATTGAGGCGATGCTCTCCGGCCAGGACTGCCTGGCGGTGCTCCCCACCGGTGCGGGGAAATCCCTCTGCTATCAACTTCCAGCCTTGGTCCGGGAGGGTCTGGTGCTGGTCATCTCGCCCCTGGTGGCGTTGATGGAGGACCAGGTGCAACACCTGCAGCGAAGGGGCATCCCAGCGGCCTGTCTGCACCGCGGCCTTGATCCCATGCGCCGGCGGGACCTGCTGCAGCGGGTGCGCAGCAATCGCCTGCGCCTGCTGTATCTGGCGCCCGAACGGCTCCAGGTGGAGGCCACCCGGCGCTTGCTGGAGGAGATTCACGAGGAGGGGAAACTCGTCGGGCTGGCCATTGATGAGGCCCACTGCATCAGTGCCTGGGGCCATGACTTCCGCCCGGACTACCGCCGCCTGGGCCAGTTGCGCCGGCTCTGCCCTGGGGTTCCGGTGGTGGCCCTCAGTGCCACCGCAGCCCCCCGGGTCCGCGCCGATCTGATTCGCCTGCTGGAGCTGCGGCGTCCCCTGATTCAGGTGCGCTCAGCCCGGCGCGACAACCTGTCTTATGTGATGCGCCGTCGTCCGGCGGACCCCCTGCCGGAGGTCCTCAAGGCGCTGGAGGAGGCGCGCGGAGCGGTCCTGATCTATGCCCGAACCCGGCGCTCTGTGGAGAGCTGGGCCAAGCGCCTTAGCGACAGCGGAGTCGAGGCGATCGCCTATCACGCCGGGATGGATCCAGAGAGTCGTGCCCTGGCCTTGACCCATTTCCAGGAGCACGAGATGCCCGTCCTGGTGGCCACCGTGGCCTTTGGCATGGGTGTTGATCGGCCGGATGTGGGCTTGGTGCTGCACCTGGATCTTCCGGCCAGCACCGAGGGGTACCTCCAGGAGTCCGGCCGCGCCGGCCGTGATGGCCTGCCCGCACGCTGCATCGTGCTCTTTGACCCCGAGGACCGCTCCAGCCTGGCCTGGGCCATTCGCTCCTCGGCCGAGGAATCCGGGGATCCCCAGGACCGCACCCGCGCAGAGCTCTCCCAGCAGAAGCTGCGGCGGATGGAGGCGGTTGCCGAGGGGGCTGGCTGCCGAGAGCAGGCCCTGCTGCTCTCGGTGGGGGAGCTGGTTCCCCCCTGCGGTCGCTGCGATCGATGCAGCCAGGCCCCGCGGGTGCGGGACTGGTCTGAGATGGCCTCCCAGGTCCTGGAGCAACTGGACCAACGCAGCGGTGTGGACCTGCGCAGCCTCGGCGAGGACCTGGCCAAGGCCGAAGGGGATGAGGTCGATCAGTGGCGCTGGTTAGCGCGGCGCCTGGTGCAGGAGGACCTGATCAGCGAAAGCGATGACGGCAGTCAGCGCCTCTGGCTCAGGCCTGCGGGCCGCCGCTTCCTGCGCCAGCCCTGGACCCTGAAGCTGGCGGCCTGATCAGCCGGGCTTGGCCTTGCAGAGGTCGGTGATCAGCCGCTGCTCAAAGTCGCTCTGGGGGGCATCCCAGGTCTTCCAGGCTCCCGACTGACCGGTGGCATTCAGGCGCTTGGCGTTGCAGTTGATCGCCAGATAGAGGGGCTGCCCTTCGCTGTTGAGGCTTGGGGCCACGTAGCTGCCGCCCATGGACTGCCAATTGGCCCAATCCACCTGCAGGGGGCCATAGCTGCGCCAGTCGGGCGTGCTGCCCGCGGCGGTTGTGCTCGATGCCTGGGTTTTGCTGACCTCGGCCTTGGCAACCGTTGGTTTAGCGGCTTCCGCCTTGACGGGCTCAGCCTTCTTCTCGGGCTGGGTCACCACGGTTGTTGCTGCGACGGTGGTGGCCACCGAGGGCTTGACCTTCACCGGTTCAGCTTTGGCGACTTCGGTCTTGGCGGGTTCAGGCTTGGCCGCAACGGGCTCAGCCTTTTTCACTGGCTTGGCGGCCACCACTGCTGCGGGCTTTGGCTTCGGCTTGGCGGCAACAGGAGCAGCGGGCTTGGGCTTGGGTTTGGGCTTGCTGGCGGCGCGCAGGGTCAGGGTGCTGCCGGCCATGACCTGGTTGGGGTTGCTGATGCCGTTGATGGCGATCAGGCGCTGCATCGAGACGCCGTAGCGATCGGCGATGGAGGAGAGGCTCTCGCCGGGTTGCACCTGGTGGGTCTTGGCGTTTTTGTTCACGGCCACCTGCGGGCGGGCGCTGGCGCCAGGCACCTGGATACGGCTGCCGGCCCAGAGGTCGTTGGCATCCCGCAGGCCATTGAGCTGGACCAGGCGGTTGACGCTGGTGCCGTAGCGATCGGCAATTTCAGAGAGGGTCTCGCCCGCTTTGACCGTGTAGTTGCCCGATCCCCCACCGCTGTAGACGTTGCCCGGCACCTTGATGCGGCTGCCGGCCCAGAGGTCGTTGGCATCCCGCAGGCCGTTCATCTCCATCAGCCGATTGACCGTGGTCCCGTAGCGATCGGCGATTTCGGAGAGGGTCTCACCGCGCTTGACCACCACCTCGCCGGCCAACCCCGGAAGGGGAAGCAGAAGGGCCAGGGCTAAAGCGGCGGCAGAGCGGCGGCGCATTGGGTTTAACAACGGTCGACTGGGCGCACCATACGGGGCCTGGAGGCGGGCGCCAGTCCCCCTCCCATAAGGCATGGAAATGGCTTCAGCCCAGGAGCCGTCGCATCAGGGGGAGTCGTCCGGCGTAGGGGGGATAACGGAACGGCAGATCCAGGGCAAAGGGCCGGCGCAGAACGCTGCGCTGGTGGGAAAAGGTGTCGAAGCCAGCCTTGCCGTGATAGGCCCCCATGCCGCTGGCGCCGACGCCGCCGAAGGGGAGTTCGGGAACCCCGACCTGCATCACCACATCGTTGAAGCAGACACCACCGGAGCTGGTGGTGTTGAGCACCGTCTCTTGGCTCTGCTGGGAGCTGCTGAATAGATAGAGAGCAAGCGGTTTGGGGCGTTGGTTGATCCACTCGATTGCTTGCTCCAATCCATCCACCTCGAGGATTGGAAGGAGGGGACCGAAGAGCTCCTCCTGCATCA
>NZ_JAFMKL010000098.1:0-6236 GCF_017852955.1 Vulcanococcus sp. DEBay_Sum22DG08_74 | reverse complement strand
GGTGGCGCCAGCCTCGAGCTGCTGGAAGGCAAGGTCCTCCCCGGCGTGGCCGCCCTCGACGAAGCCTGATCTCCACTGGCGATTCAGCGACTGGGGCCCCGAGGGGCCCCTTTTTTTGTGCCTCCTCCAGCTACGGGCGCTCCAGGGAGTGGGCCGTCAGCACCACCGCAAAGCCCCGCTCCGACTGCAGGCGGCTCAGCCCCCCGCCATGGCTGGCAGCGACCCGGGCCGCGATGGCGAGCCCCAGACCGCAGTGGCCGCTGCCGCCCCGGGCCCGGTCCAAGCGCTGAAACGGCATCAAGGCTTGAGCCCACTGCTCGGCAGGAATGCCATCGCCTTGATCCCAGACCTCAATGCGAAAACCATCCGCCGCCTCCGGACGCAGGACCAACCGCAGCGGGGCCTGTCCATGGCTCAGGGCGTTCTCGATCAAATTCCCCACCGCTCGCCCCAGGGCCACCGGCTGCACCCGCGCCTCCATCGGGGTGAGATCCAGCTGCACCTGGTCCGCCTCGAGGGGAGCGGTCAACTCCGCCAACCACTGATCCAGGGGCAACTGCACGGGCTGCTCCGCATCCCCGCCTCCGGCAAACAACAGGAACTGACTGGTGATGCGCTCGAGCGCATCCAGGTCCGCCTCCGCTGGCCGCTGGTCCGCCAAACGCAAGCGCAGACGCGTCAGGGGACTTTTGAGGTCATGGGCGATGCCCGCGAGCATCGTTGTGCGCTCACGGTCATTGCTGGCCAGGCGCTCGACCATGGCGTTAAAGCGGCCCGTCAACGAGCGGACCACCCGAGCCCCCCGCTCCGGCAGAGCGGGCTGCTGGCCGGAACGCCCCACGGAGCCCAGGGCCTGCTCCAGTTGCTGCAGGGGGGTTTGCACCTCGCGCCAGAGGAACAGAAACGAGGCAGAGATGCTCCCGGTCAACAAGGACAACCCCAGCAAGAGGGGATCAGGGGGCCAGCGCTGAGCCGGCCCCACGGGGGTGAACAACCAGATCGGCTCCAGGGGCGACAGCAACTCGACCCACAGGCCGGGCGCCAGACTTTGGGCCGGTAGCACCGGCGGACAGGGCCGCACCCGCTGGCAGAGCTCCTGCTGCAGCAGCCGCGCCTGCCGCTGCAAACGTCCATCGCCACTGACGGGAGGGAAGGGGCCGACCCGCAACGGCAATCCACTCAGACGGGCCAGGGCCTCGGGCGGCAGGCGATCGAGTGCCAACTCCCCGAGCTTCAGGTTGAAGGCCACCTCGGGACCCATCTGGGCAATCTGCGCCCGCTCCAAGCGCTGGGCCAGCAGCGATTGCAGAACCACCAGAGCCAGGGCGGAGATGCCCGCGCCCGCCAGGACGTACTTAACGGGTGCGTGCTTGGCCATCGGGCACAAAGACGTAGCCGTAACCCCAGACCGTCTGCAGGTAGCGGGGCCGTGTGGGATCGGGCTCCACCAGCTTGCGGACCCGGGAGACCTGGACATCCATGCTGCGGCTGTCGGTCTCCGATTCCGGACCCCGGGCCAACTCAATCAGACGCTCCCGGGACAGGGGCCGATGGGGGTGCTGGACAAAAGCCGCGAGCAGGCTGAACTCCCCGCTGGTGATCACAACGGGATGGGCATTGCGCTCCAAGCTGCGGTTGGCCAAATCCAGCCGGTTCTCGCCGAACTCCACCACCTGTCCCTCCGCCAGCGGCGTGCCCGCAGGCAGGGCGACGCGCCGCCGAAGGACCGCCTCAATCCGCGCCGTGAGCTCCCGGGGCAGGAAGGGTTTACCCAAGTAGTCGTCGGCCCCCTGCTCTAGCCCAATGATCCGATCGATGCCGTCCCCTTTGGCCGTCAACATCACCACCGGCAGGTCATCGCCGCCATCCCGCAGACGGCGCAGCAGGGTCAGACCGTCCTCCCCAGGAAGCATGACGTCGAGCACCACCAAATCGGGCCGCTGGCTCTCCAGCCGGACCATCAGTTGCTCACCGCTACTGAGGCAGCGCACGTCGTAGCCCTGATCGGTCAGATAGGTGCCGACCAAGCGCCGCTGCTCCGCATCGTCATCCACCACCCAGATGCGTTGGGGAGTGCTCCGTGCAGGCACGGCCATGGGGCTGCAGGCGCAACATCTGTCCCGACTGTATGGAGATCAAGCTGCGGAAATCGCGCTAGACAGATCTGGTCACACCTTGCCGAGCGGCCAGGCCGATTGCAGCGAGCAGGGCTCCATAGCCTGATGCCATGAGGCGCCACCGCTCCTGTTTCCTGCTTGCCGCTGGCGCCGGCCTGCTCTTGGCCTTCCCCCTGGGCTTGCAGGCTCAGACGCCGCAGGAACTCAAGGCCTATGAACGGCGCCTGCAACAGCTCTTCGAGCAACTGGACCGGGACGGCAACCGACGACTCGAGCGCCAGGAGGTTCAAGGGCAGCCCTACCTCCAGCGTCATTTCGACCGCCTGGACCAGAACCGCCGCGGCTACCTGACCCCCGCGGATCTCAAGCCCAGTAACAAGGTGCCGCCCCCGCGCGCCGAGCGGGTCCTGCGTAAGGCCGACCAGAACGGCGATGGCCGCATCGACCAACAGGAAGCCCAGGGCTACCCCTGGCTGCGCAAGCACTTCCAGACCATCGACCAGAACGGCGATGGCAGCCTGGACCGAGGCGAACTCAACACCCTCTCCAAACCAGCCCATGCCAACTGATGTGAGCTGTCTGGGCCTTGGAGCCCTGGGTGCCCCCATGGCCCGCAACCTGCTGCGGGCCGGATGGAGCCTGACGGTCTTCAACCGCACTGCCGCTCCCGCACAATCCCTGGAGGCGGCGGGTGCCCAGCGAGCGGCGACCGTGGCTGAAGCGGCGGCCGCGTCGCCGTTGCTGCTGCTCTGCTTGAGCGATGACCAGGCGGTCGACGAGGTGCTGGCCCTGGCGAAGGGCCACCTGCAGCCTGGGGCGCTGGTGATCGACTGCTCCACCATCAGCCCAGGCACCAGCCAACGCCTCGCCGGCGAGCTCGCGACGCAGGGGGTGGACTACATCGATGCTCCGGTGACCGGCGGCACCGAAGGAGCCGAAGCCGGAACCCTACGGGTGTTGATCGGGGCTGAGCTGGACCAGCTCGAGCGGGCTCGGCCGCTGCTGGAGGTCATTGGCGGCAGCCTGCATCACTTCGGCCCCGTGGGAGCAGGGCAACAGGCCAAGGCGGTCAATCAGGTGTTGGTGGCCGGCAGCTATGCCGCCGTCGCTGAAGCCCTGGCCCTCGCCGATCGCCTGGGGCTACCGCAAGACGCACTCGTGGAGGCCCTAAAGGGTGGCGCCGCTGGCTCCTGGGCCCTGGAGAACAGGAGCCAACAGATGATCAACGACTCCTATCCGTTGGGGTTCAAGTTGGCCTTGCACCGCAAGGACCTCGGCATCGCCCTGGGTGCCGCGGCCGAGGCCCAGCTGGAGTTGCCGATCTGCGAACGGGTGGCCGCCCTAGAGGACGAGCTGATCGAGCAGGGCTGCGGTGAGTTGGATGTCTCCGCGCTGGCCCGTTGGTTTAAAGGGTGAGCTCAGAGCGCTTGGCGACCACCCGGACCTGCTTGGACGCCGCGACGATCCCCTTGGGGTGAACCAACAGCACCGCCCAGGTCTGACTGCCCGGCTGGAAGGGGGCCTGCACGGTCTTGAACAGGCCGCCGCCACCGAGGGCCTCAAGCTGCAGGTCGGGAGCCTGCAACCGCAGCAACTCGCTGACCGTGACGGGCTTGATCGCCCCGGCAACCACCGCACCGTTAAGGGGGTCGTCAAAGATCACATCGAGGTCGTAGCGCTGCCCCGTCAGCACGGCATCGGGAATCAACAGGCTGACCTTGAGGTTGGGGTCACCGCTGCGCAGGATCGAATTGGATTCGATCACGTCCTGGCTGTTGAAGCGATCGCCGCTGGATCCCAGCACCAACTTCTGGGTGGCTTCAAAGCGGAATTTGTAGGGCCCCTGCTTACGGCTACCGGCAACGGTGACGAGCGTGGTGGGCCGTCCGTCCTTGAGGGAGACCCCGGGGCTCACCTGCCAACTGGCATCGGGAAACTGAGCGCGCAAGAAGTCGCGGCGCTGCAACACCAACGCGGGATCCAGGCCATTACCGGCCTCGAGCAGGGCCGAGATCTCCGAGGAGGAGCCGTTGTTCAGGGCCTCCTGCAGGGCCTGCAGGCTGGGCGCCGCCCGAAGGGGAGCCCCCATGGCCAAACCCGTCAGAGCGAGGGCGGCAGCCAGGAAGGAGCGCAACTGCACGGGAGCTCAACGGGGAGGTGCCCTTAAGTTAGGCGCGCTCATCAGCGATGCCCATGTCACGCCTGTTGATCGCTGCCAGCGGCACCGGCGGGCATCTCTTCCCAGCCCTCGCCGTGGCCCAGGCCCTGCCCTCGGACTGGGAGATCCAGTGGCTCGGTGTTCCCGACCGGCTGGAGACCGAGCTAGTTCCCCAGGACTACCGGCTGCACACCGTCGATGCCGGCGGCCTTCAGGGCCGGGGACTGCGCAAGCTCACCAACCTGCTGCGCCTGCTGGGCGCCACGGTCACGGTGCGGCGCTTGATCCGCCGGGAACGCATCCGTCTGGTCTTCAGCACCGGCGGCTACATCGCTGCACCGGCGATCCTGGCGGCCCGCTGGTGCGGGGTGCCGGTGGTGCTGCATGAATCCAATGGCGTCCCAGGAAAAGTCACACGCCTGTTCGGGCGGCTCTGCAGCCAGGTCGCCGTCGGACTGCCCCAGGCGGCGGAGCGCCTGCAGGGCTGCCGCCCGCGGGTGACGGGCACCCCGGTACGCCGGGAGTTTCTGCAGGCGACACCACTCCCGAATTGGGTCCCGGCGGGAGCGGGCCCACTGCTGCTGGTCATGGGCGGCAGCCAGGGTGCCGTGGGGCTCAACCGCATGGTCCGGCCCCTGCTGCCCCGACTACTGAACCTGGGCTGCCGGGTGGTCCACCTCAGCGGCAACAACGACCCCGAGAGCGGTCAACTGCAACACCCCCGCTACGCCGAGCGACCCTTCAGCGACGAGGTGGCCGGCTTGCTGCAACACGCCGATCTGGTGATCAGCCGTGCGGGTGCCGGCAGCCTGAGCGAATTGGCGGTCTGCGGGAGTCCAACGATCCTGGTCCCCTACCCCCAAGCAGCGGACAAGCACCAGGACGCCAACGCCGGTGCCGCCGCGGCCGTCGGTGCTGCAGTGATCGTCTGGCAGCACCCCCCCGAGCATCCCGCCCTGGAGCGCACCCTCTGGCGTCTGCTCGGTCCCAGGCTGCGGGGCTGCGATCCGGTGATCGACCCCCTACTGCAGTTGCGCCGCGGCATGGAGCAGTTGGCCGTGCGCGATGCCGAAGCACTGATCGCAGGACTACTGCAGGAGCTCAGCGCCTAGGGCCCGCAGCAGACGCCTGTTACCCGAGCGGTTCTGGTAACCAATCCGCAACCAGGACTCGCCAAGCCCGGCGAAGGATCGGCAATCGCGCACCAGGATGCGATGTCGCCGCTCCAACGCCTCCCGAAGCGGCTGCAGGGAACCCTGCTCAGCGCGCAGCAACAGGTAATTGACCGCAGACGGGTACGGGTGAATGCCGGGCAACGCCCGCAGGTGCTGCTGTAACCATTGCCCCTCCTGCGCCACCCAGGCCTGCACGCGAGAGCACCAACGCTGGTAATCGCGGGGATCGCTCAGCAGGGCATCGGCCAGCGCTCCAGCCCAGGTATTGATGGGCCAGGGATCCCGCCAGCCGGCCCAGCGCTGCAGCCGCTCGGGCTGGGCCACGGCATAGCCGAGCCGAACCCCAGCAATTCCGTACAGCTTGGTCAGGCTGCGGATGACGATCAGGTTGGGGTGCTCCGCCACCAGCGGAATCAAGGACTGTTGCTCCCCGCCTGGCACCAACGGCAGGAAGGCCTCATCGCAGATCACCAGGCTGTGACGCGCCAGCAGCGGCCTCAAGGACGCGCGGCTCCAGAGCTGGCCGGTGGGGTTATGGGGGTTGGTGATCCAGAGCACCTCCGCAGCGGCGACGGACGGGAACGGTTGCGGGAATGCGGCCTCCCACTCCAGGGGAAGGGCCAAGGGCCGCTGCTGGCCGCCCCAACACTGAAGAGCACGCGCGTAATCAGCGAAGCCGGGCTGGGGCAACAGCGACAAACCGCTGCTGGCCGCATCACGGGCAGCCCAGGTGAACAGTTCCGCCGCGCCATTGCCCGGGAGCACCAGCTCTGGATCCAGTTGATG
>NZ_JAFMKL010000097.1:0-6239 GCF_017852955.1 Vulcanococcus sp. DEBay_Sum22DG08_74 | reverse complement strand
TGGCGTTCTGGCGCATTTTCTCGCGGGATGAGCAAGGTCAGTCCACCGCTCCGATGCCTGGACAAGGAACCAGCCAGGACATCCTGCAGAGCCTCAGTGATTTTCAGGAAGACTTTGAGAGCTCGGTCCTGATCAACACCGACCTCGACCTTGACTCCATCCGGGAGTTATTCCAGGCCCTGGCCCCGAACTAAGCCAGGGATCGCGGCGAAGGACGTGAGCTGAGCAGGGATTCAGCCAGCCAGATCTCCGTTGCGGTTTTCAGCACCAAGAGGGTGGCGACCAACGTCAACATTCGGAGCATGGTGACAACACCAACTGAGACGACTGTCACACCAACCCCAACCAACAACTGTTGCCGTCACTGCTGAGATCAGCAATCCCACATCTCTGCGCTCAGCCTTCCTGGAAGAAAGGATCCGGGAGCGATGGATCCAGGAGCTTGGCGACGCCGCCTTGTCCCACAACAGGCAGCCCCTCAGGCTTCAGCAAGCCCAACTGCACCAGCACCGTGGCCTGATCCCAGTAGATGTGCTCATAGCTCACCCGATCTCCCTCGATCCCAACGATCACCACAAAGGCCACTTCCACACGCCGCCCTGTGGGCTCGACCCCCGGCAGCATCCAATCCATGGGATGGGTATGGGTGAAGCGGATCACCAATTCATCCACCAGCCGCTCCGCCGAATGGGTGCGCGAAATGGGCGCAAAGGTCACATCGGGCGGGAAAAACTGACCGACCAGGCGATTGGCATAAAAACGGCGGACCCCTTGCGGCCCCGAACCACCCACCATCGTGGGGATGTTCACCAGATGGGGATTGGCGCTCATCGTCGCCAAGGTGCCATCCAGATCTCCCGCTAACTCGGCCTGCATGTGACGTTCAAAAATCGCGTCAATGGCCTGAGCCAAGCCATCTGCCGTCATCGGAAAGCCGCGAAGACCTCCATTGTCAGCAGCGCATTCGGCACGAACAAGCCCTGCCCCTTGCAATGACACCAAGTCAGTAGTAGTACAGGCGTACCTGCGCAGAGCACATGGATGAGTGGGAGTTCATGGAAGCCAGGCTGCTGCGGGCCTCACGCTCAGGCCGCGTCTGCATCACCTGCCAGCACTTCACCTACGGGACCGACGCCCACTGCCGCACCCTGCTGGGCTGCAAGCTCCAGTCCAAGCAGCTCGGCCAAGGCGAACACCTCACGAAGAAATGCCAGCACTGGCTGATCAGACGAGAGCGTCAGCTGGGCTGGTGCCCCGAGGCAGCCTGACCACAGCTCATAACAAGACAGGACGCCTCAGCCAAAGACTGAGAAGCTGTGGACAGCTCGCCTACCAAAGCCCCTCAACCGTGCCCTGGGAACCAACCGAGGACTTCCTCAACAGCGGCTATCAAGACGTCATCGAGCTGGTCGAACGCTGGCGGCAGCAATACGGCGCCGACCACCACGCCTGCGGAATGATGCTGCGCACCATGGGGCTCTCCTACCTGGAGCATTACGGAGAAGGCGGCGACCACAGCAGCACCCACCCCTTCCCCAATCACGCTGGCTCAAGACCACCAAAGCCCTGAGCAAAGCCCAAATCCGCGCAATTTGGAAGAAAAACGGAAGAAACAGGTATTAATCCCTACTCCGCAAGGGGCTGAACTCGATTAGTCCAGAAGGAAGAGGTGAGTGTCCAATCCTTGTCTCCTCCTGCTCCTGATGACCATGACCGAGAACATCCAGGAGCAGGTCAAACGCACAGCCCATGAACGCTGGGTGAGCACCGGACTCGCTGGCCGCCTGGTGCGCCTCTGTCCCGCACTCTTCCCGGACCTGCAATCGGCTGGGCAGTGGGTGAGCGAGCAAACAGGCACGGCGATAGGAGGGATGGGCGGAACGCGGCTGATGCTGCTGCTGCGGGATCACGAACTCAGGCGCATGGTCGAGGAGCAGCACGCCTGCGCCCTGACCTGTGCCATCCAACCCACTCAGGCCTGAGCTCAGGAGCGGGATCTCGAGATCCAGATGCGCTCGAGAACCTGACGGAATTCCGCCTCGCTCAGGGGCTTGGCCAGGGCTCGCCGACGGGCGAGTGCCGTGAGCCACCAGACCTGCAGACCCAGAAACAGCAGTGCCAACACAGCGAGCTCAATCCATCCGCTCTGCAGTGCCGGCATGACGCCCCGAGTGCTTTGACCATCCAACCGCAGAGACTCGCCCTGGGCGTTCAAGCTTGCTAAGAGAACAGCAGTACCTGCATGCGGCGATGGGCTACGTCATTGGCCTGTTGATGGTCTGCCTCCCCTGTGGCTTCATCTCGGCTTCGATCGCGCGCGCCAAGGCGCGTCGATGGGCCCGTTGGTTTTGGGCAGGCCTGCTCTTTGGCCCCCTGGGCCTGATCGGTGCAGCGGGGATGCCTGATCGCAAAAGCCAGGTCTGGCTGCGCTTTTTAGCAGAAGCCCAGGGCTATCAACCCCGCCATCACAAGGACAGCGAAGTGCCTGAGTGAAGCGCTGTAGCTGACGACAGCGCGCAGCATGGCTACGACATGGAGATGTGGCTGATCGGCGCCTGTTTTGCCCTGTTTTGATCTCACGGTTCATTTCCCCGATGGGGATTCAGAACTCCACCTCATTGCCTTTAGCGAAGGTCATGCCTTCAACTTGGCCAGACGGCAATTCGGCAATCGTCCGCTGACGATTCGCAAACGTCCCATGCCGCCGCGGCCCTCCAGCACTGGCGACTGAATTTCGTCATGACTGAGCATTTGCACTCATGACGGGAGGCGATGCCACGGCGTCATAACAGTGCAGGAGACGATCGCCCCGCGACCGCGCTCCAACTCGGGGGCCTCTCTTTGCTGATCCTGGCCCCCACCCCCGAGCCTTGCCATCGCCGGCATCCTGGGGAGAGCTGACGGCGGCAGCATGCGCTCTCCATTCCGCGAGCCCCCCGAGGCGAAGATCTGGCGACTTAGTCGCACCTGGAGCCACAGCTGGCTGAGGAACTGGCGCGGGGACCTCACCGGCGGCATCACAACCGCCGTGGTGGCCCTGCCACTGGCCATGGCCTTTGGCCTGACCTCCGGAGCCGGAGCGATCGCCGGCCTCTGGGGCGCCATCGTTCTGGGCTTCATCGCCGCCCCCCTCGGGGGCACGCCCTCCCAGGTCTCTGGGCCCACCGGTCCGATGACCGTGATCATGGCGGCGGTGATCACGGCGCTGATCGGTCGCTATGGAGCAGAGGCGGGGCTGGCCGTGGCCTTCACCGTGGCCCTGTTGGCGGGCGCCCTGCAGGTGCTCTTCGGGGTCTTCCGCCTGGGGCAGTACATCGTTCAGATGCCCTACTCGGTGATCTCCGGCTTTATGTCGGGGATCGGCGTGATCGTCGTGGTGCTGCAGCTGCCGATCCTGCTGGGCCTCAGCCTCAAAGGCACCATCCCCCAGATCCTGGCGGCCCTGCCCGCTCAGCTGCCCAACCTCAACGGCCTGGCCCTGCTGATCGGCGCCCTGACCTTTGCCCTGATCCGCTCCTACCCCCGGCGCTGGAACCGCTGGCTTCCAGCACCGCTGGTGGCCTTGGTGCTGATCTCAGCGCTCAGCACCCTGCTGCCCGAGGGCTCCATCCCCCGCTTGGGCGCCATCCCCCAGGGGCTTCCGACCCTGCGCTGGCCGCAGCTGCGCTTCGACGACCTCCGCCTGTTGGGCGGTTATGCCATCACCCTCGCCGTCCTGGGCTCGATCGACTCGCTGCTGACCTCCTTGGTGGCCGACAACATCACCCGCACCCAGCACCGCTCGGACCGTGAACTCATTGGCCAGGGGATCGGCAACATGGCTGCCGCCCTGGTCGGGGGTCTGCCTGGAGCGGGCGCCACGATGCGCACCGTCACCAACGTGCAAGCGGGCGGACGCACTCCCCTCTCAGGGATGGTGCACTCACTCGCCCTACTGATCGTCACCCTGGGGGCCGGCTCCTTCGCCTCTGAGATTCCCCTGGCCGTCCTCGGGGGAATCCTGCTGCATGTCGGCCTGGAGATCGTCGACTGGAGCTTCCTCAAGCGCGCCCCTCGCCTGTCCTGGAAAGCCACGGGCCTGATGTGGCTCGTTCTCTTGCTCACGGTCTTTTGGGACCTGGTCACCGCCGTCGTCATTGGGGTTTCCCTCGCCAATGTGATCACCATCAAGGACCAGGCCGATGCCCTCCAAAAAGCCAGCCGGCGCATCACCGGCGGCGATGGAGACACGGACGAGCCGTCCCCCGTCAGGCTCAACGCCGAGGAGCAAGTCCTGCTACGGGAGGCCGGGAGTGAGGTGGCGCTGTTAAGCCTTGCCGGACCACTGAGTTTTGGGGCGAGCCGCTATCTAACCCAACTCCTCCAGGAGAGCTCCGCCTACGCCACCTTGATCCTGGATCTAACAGCGGTTTCCCACCTGGGGGTCACGGCCTCCCTGGCCATTGATGCGGTCTGCCGCGACGCCACGCGCCAGGGACGACGGGTGATCATCGCCGTTCCCCAGGAGCGCTACCGAGAACGGCTCAGGCGGCTCGCCATCACCCGTTTCATCGGCGTCGAGCTCTGCCTCAACCGCCAGGAGGCCCTGCTCAACGCCCGCGCCCATCAGCTTGCAGCCGAATCGGGACAGGCTTCCTAGCTTGACTCCAGTGGAACTGGGCCCTTGAAGCGCACCATCCTCAGCCTGAGCGGCAGCGGACTGCTGCTGCTGACCCTCGCCGCCCCAAGCCCCAGCTTGGCCCAGAAGCGAATCCCCAAGGCCGCAGGCCAGGATCAGTGTCCGCTCGGCTATGTCAACGATTTAGGGAGCCATTGCGTCTCGCCCATCTACTACGAGGTCGCTCCCACCAACGGGCAACCCTGCCGCTCCGGCTGGATGAACATCGGAGCGGGCTACTGCAAGAAGAAGACCCTCGGCATCTTCTAGAACCCGTGAATGTGCCTATGGACCAAGGCTCAGGCACGAAGCCATAACGGTTGTGGAAGCGGTCGAGTACCAACCCGCTATCCGAACGGGGGCCGCCCCCCCTTGAGGCCCCCAACAACAACCCTCCAGCGCTCCCGCCGAACGCTGGGGGGTTTGTTGTTGAAGCAGGTGCCGGACACTGGTGCGCAGCGATGGCCGCCATCCATGCCCTACCGGATCAAGACCCACGACGCCTGGGGCAGCACCCCGGTTGGCGACTTCCCCTCCCTCGATGCCGCCCGTCAGGCCTTCAGCAGCCTCTGCCAAGACCCCTGGTACCGGCAGGACGGAACCGTCAAAGGCCTTGAGCTCCTCGAGATCCAGGCCGATGGCCAAGCCCAACGCCTGGACTGGTTTGCCTTCGCCTAGGTGAATGCGCTCATGCCATTGCAGCCTTGAACTTTTAGCCCTGGAGAAGTTCACTCGCCCAGGCCGCAATGACCCGCTCCCCCGAGCAACAAGACCAGCTGCGCCAGGAGGTCCTTGAGACCGTCAAAGGTGTTCTGCCGCTGCTGATTGCCCTGAGCGCCGCCTGGATCGCGATCGATTTCGCCACCCATCTCGCCAACTGAGGGGACAGCTAGTCCTCGACCTGGCGCCGCTGGTACTCCATGCAGCCCTTGTAATCACGGGCCTTGAGACAGCGTTCATGGGCTGGCGGCGTCGCCTCACCTGACTTGCCAAACAACTGTTCGGTGTCGTCCTCCGACAAGCCAAAAAAGGCAAACAGGACCGGGACCAGGATCAAGCCGCTGAGCATGCGCTGGGGGAAGAAGGCTTCACAACGCCAGTGACGCTGTTGGGGTTCACCGTTCGGATCACCCCCGTGTCCACGCAGGCGATCTGAAAAAAGCTATTGCCATTGTCCCTGGCCCCGCCTTCGCGGTGAATCACCTGACCGACCCACCAGTCCTGCTCAGGGGGCTCGACCAGCACCACATCACCAAGACGCACCGAGAGAAAAGCGGGCATCAGACACCCCAAGCGAACTAGTACAGGCGTTCTAGCTTGCTTGGGCTTTGGTGTCGACCTCGGCCAGGTTGTGGTCCACGCGGGCCAAGCGCTCCATCACCCGATGGAGGTCCAACTCGGAGAGCTCGCCGCTGGCGGTCCACTTCATGCAGGTGGACCCCAGACAATCACGGGCTGCTCCACCGTTCTTAAGGGCTGTCATCGCGACCTCCCACTTCCTGATGGAATCACTCTCAGGGAGCATCCACCGGGCGGCCTACCCCCAGATGGGGGCAGTTCAGCGGACGTAGGTCTGGGCCAA
>NZ_JAFMKL010000018.1:0-25559 GCF_017852955.1 Vulcanococcus sp. DEBay_Sum22DG08_74 | reverse complement strand
TTTGAGGTTGTAGCCGAAGTAGATGCCGCTGCGATCCACGCCGTCATCGGCAATGACCCAAGGGTTGTCGGCGGGTTGATCCTTTTCGAGGACGATGTTCTTCCGCATCGGAATCGGAAGACGGTTTTCAAGAATCAAGCGACTGCGCTTGGCGCTGATCTTGGTGCGTTCATCGCTTTCTTGAACAGCGACGACGCTCTCGAGGTCGATCCAAGATTGGGCCGGCGTGAACGGGTCGTTGCTGAAGGCGGCGCGATTTGCGGTCCATCCCTCCGGCGTGATCCAGATGCGGGCCGCCTGAAAGCGCCAGCGACTGATGAAGCCTTCGATCAGTTTCTGATCCCCATTGGGATTCATCAACTGACTCGGTTTCACGGTGCCGAAGTCGTCTTCTTCCTGGGCTCGGCTGATGAACTGGGTTCCCGCGCGCCGCTCCACTTTCAAGCTGCGGACGTAGTAGAGGTCGCTCACGCGCTGATCGACTGTGGCTTCGATCGCCTTGTGCCGTTCCGCCTCGAGTTCCGCGGCTGGGACAGTCGAAAGGGCTGGCAGTGCAGGGGGTTGGCTGGCACTGGTGGCCTGGGAGGGCTTGGCCTCAGCCACGGCGTTCAGCTGATCGGCCAGGGGCTTCATGTCCTCTTCGGCCTCTGGGCTTGGTGCGCCAGGACAGCCGGCCGCCGGAGGCATCAGCGGCGCAATCCGCGGCGGCTGGGATTGGCCGTAGCGGTAGCGAACCCCGACGAGATACGCGTTGCTGCCTTCGCTGACGCCGCCGTAGGTGCCGTAGGCACCAGAGCGGTGGTGCAGGCGACCGACCACGGACCACTGGGGTTTGACCAGGGCCTCGACTTCAAAGCCCAAGTAATTGAGGAAGGTTTGATAGTTCTCGCGGAAGGTCTGCTCGTAGAGGCTGTTGCTTGTGAGCAGGCTCACGCCTTCGAAGAAACCCAGACTCAGCCAGGGCTGCAGCCATGCCCGTAGACCCAGGGCTGCAGTGAACTCCCCAAAGGTTTGGGGGGGGAGCGGAGCAAAGGGTTCGCTGTTGTTGAACTCCCCGCCGGGCTGCCAGCTGGTCTTGTGCAGCAGGGCATTGGAGTCAAATTCCAGGGCCAGGGGACCCGCATCGACCAGGCGTTTGTTGAAGTTCAGGCCCCAGACGTTTTCCGGGCGCCAGCGCCCGTTGAAGGTGAAGGAGTCGCCGAAGTTGGCATCGATCGCTTGTCCGTAACCCCAGGCCGTGACGGCAAGGGGATAGGGATGCCAATCCGGAACGGGCGGGATCAGTGGCGCGCAGGCCATCGACTGAGCCGCAGGAGCAACAGCAATCGGTGGAACGCGCCACTCCGCGAGGTCCGGGCGCTCCGGTAGACCCAGGAGTTGTTCGGGGCTGGTGACTCCGTTGAGGGCTAACCCCGGCAGCAGTGATTCGCCGGATCTTTCGAGCGGCGATTGAGTCAGCGCCAGCTCAGCAGTGCTGGCTTGGTTGCTCCAGTCGGCACTGACCAGAATCTCTCCGCGGGGGCCTTTGCGAATCAGCTCTGGCGTTGCCGTTCCAAACGTCGCTTTCTCGTAAGGGCTGGAGGTTGGCCAGTAGCTCAGCGAGGGCAGAGCGACGGAGGGGTAGGCCTTGAGATCGAAGTCGACCTCACTGGTGTCGAAATCAAGGACGCCGTAGACCGCATCGGCATCGCCGCTGTTCTCGATCAGGCTGTAGCGCAGGCTGTTGGCCTGGAAGTACTGCTCACCGCGCTGGAAGCGAACGCGCCCGCTCAGCAGCAGGGTGCGCGTTGCGGTCTCGTATTCCAGCCGATCCGCCAGAACCCGGCCCCCGGCCAGGTCAATCTGGACATCGCCTCGCGCGACGAAACGGTTAATGCGTTGATCAAAGCCCTGCTCGTTGGCAAGCAGCTTGATCACCACAGGTGGGGACTGATCAGCGCTGGCCTTGGTGAGCACTGAAACAGGGGTGACCGCTGCAGGCTCTGCCGCCCAGGCAGCACCCAGAGGGACCAGGCTGGTGGCCGCAATGGAACATGCAGAAACCCCTTGGATCAGTCTCTTCCGGAGCTGAGTCACCAAGGGGTCGCGTAAGGCCGCGATCTTGCCACGGCCAACTGGTCAAAAAGGGCGAGGTGGTGCCGGTTGCTCAGCCCACCTGAGGATCACTCCTCCAGGTCTTTGCGGCTGGGCGTACGGCTGGGATCGCTGGCCAGAAAGCCGAAAACGAAGATCCCGATAAAGAAGAAAACGACCGAGTAAACCGAGATCTTGAGGGCAAGCATGGGTCTGTCCGGCGGGTGACAGGGAGTGACAAGCGCCAAATGGGCCCTGAACGAGCCGGCGGCAGCCGCATCATCCTATGGGTCGTGAACGCGTTGACCGATGTCAGAGGGGCCAGAGGGCGCTGTTCGCTCCTGGATTGAAACGTTTCAGGCACAAACCCGTTGGGACCTGCTGCCGCTCTGGAGCGTGCAGGCGCCAGACGGAGACAGCGTTTTGGCCCTGGATGACCCCTGGGGTGCATGCCACCGCCCCGACTGGCATCAACGTGGATTGCTGAGCTGGCCGCGCGGCGGGCGATGGATCAGCCTGCGCCTGCAGCTGGTCTGCCCTGAGTCCTGGCAAGTGGCTCAGCGCGGTGATCGGCGTGCCCGTCTGGCCCTCTGTTGGTGGGCCGATGCCGTGGAGCTCTGGGCCGATGGGGCCTTGGTGCACCAGGGCGACCTGTTCGACAGCGCCTGCCGCTGGGCCCTGCCGTCCCCTTGGTGGGAAGGCCAGCCGTTGCAGCTGGAGCTGCGGCTGCGCTCCCCGCTGCATGACGACGGGGCCTTGATCCACAGCCGGCTCGAGCAGGAGCCGACGGATCCCGCTGACCCTGCTGGGGTGCTGGCGGCCGAAGCTCTGTCCCTCGGTGCCTCGCGTCTCTCTGGGGACGCCTTGGCTGCGTTGCAGCCAGAGCTCGAGAAGGGAGCCTTTCCCAACCTGTTGGCGCGGATGGCCCAGGCTCGCCCCCCTGGCGGTTTCCATCTCTTGGGCCACGCCCATTTGGATTTGGCCTGGCTCTGGCCGGTGGCGGACACCTGGCAGGCGGCGATTCGCACCTTCGATTCGGCCCTGACGTTGATGGAGCGTTTCCCAGAGCTCCACTTCGCCCACTCCACCCCGGCGCTCTACGCCTGGATGGAGCAGCACCGTCCGGCGCTCTTTGCCCGCCTGCAAGTGGCCGCGGCAGAGGGTCGTTTTGAGCCGGTCAATGGCCCCTGGGTGGAAACCGATTGCGTCTTGGTTGGGGTCCCCTCGCTGCTGCGGCAGTTCGAGGAGGGTCAGGCCTACAGCCGCAGCCGCTTCCCCCAGTGGACACACGAGCTCTGTTGGTTGCCCGACAGTTTTGGCTTCGCAGCTGGGCTTCCTGCCATCGCCCAGCTGAGCGGAGTGCGTTGGTTCTGCACCCACAAGTTGGCCTGGAACAGCAGCAACCCTTTCCCCCATCGCCTGTTTCGCTGGCGCAGCGCCGACGGCTCGGAGCTGTTGGCCCTGGCGACGGCTCCCATCGGTACGGGCGGCGATCCCCAGGGGATGGAGACCTACCGCCAGCAGTGGCAGGCGGCGACGGGTGTGGATCAGGCCCTATGGCTCCCGGGGGTTGGCGACCACGGCGGTGGCCCAACCGCCGAGATGCTGGAGCAGCTGGCCCTCTGGCAGCAGCAGCCCGTGGCCTGCCCCCAGCAGCACGGAACCCTGCGCAGTTATCTCGAGGGACTGGAGCCCCTGGCGAGCCGATTGCCGGTCTGGCGAGACGAGCTCTACCTCGAACTGCACCGCGGCTGTGCAACCACCCGCCCGGATCAAAAGCGCCATAACCGCACTCTTGAGCGCTTGCTTCGGGAGCTCGATTGGGTCCATGCCCTGCTGCACCTCCGCGGCAGCGAGCAGCCCGGTGCGGACTGGCGGACGCTGCTGTTTCAGCAGTTCCACGACATCCTTCCGGGCACCTCAATCCCTGAGGTGTTTGAGCAGGCGGAACCGCAGTGGCGCCAAGCGCGGCGCCTGGCGGCCCGTCGACGCGACCACGGGCTGCAGGCGCTGCTCCCCGCGCGCGGCGGAGCTGAACCTTGGTGGCTGGTGCAACTCCAGCCCCAGCCTGCGGAGCGGGTCACCCTGCGCCTGCCCGCTGGCGCCTGGTGCATCGAGGGGGCCCCGGAGCAGCTCCCCAGTCAGGCGAGGCCAGCCGGTGGGACATGGGTTCAGCTCCCCTTGGATTCGGCTGTTCAGGCGCTTCCCCTTGAGCGCGCGGATGGGCTGCCGCGGGCCTCGGCAGCAATCACAGACCCGGTTGTGTGCGAGGCGAGCGCTGGGCACTGGCGCTTGGACAACGGCTTGGTGCGCGTCGAGATCGGGGCGGACGGCGTTCAGCAGCTCTGGGGAGCTGATGGTGTGCCCCAACTCTCGGGCCCTTTGCAATGGCGCCGTTGGAGCGATCAGGGCGAGTTTTGGGATGCCTGGGACATTGCGGCGGACTACCGCGAGCAGCCGCTGCCTTTGACTTGGCAGGGAGCACCGGAACTGGTGGAGCAGGGACCGCTCTGTTGCCGCTTTGTCGTCCGCGGCCGCTGCGGCCAAAGCACGCTTCGACTCGACATTCAGCTGCGGGCCGCCTCGCCGTATCTGGAGCTGGCTTTGACGGTCGATTGGCGTCAGCGCCATGAGCTGTTGCGGCTGGAATTGCCCTTGGCGCAGGTTGCTCAGCGCTATGCCGCGGATACCTCTGCGGGGGTTCTCGAGCGGCCGGCCCAGCCCCTGACGGCTAGGGAGCAGGCGCGCTGGGAAGTGACGGCCATCAGTTGGCTGGCCAGTCAGGCGAAGGCTGGAGCGGGTGGTCTGGCGGTGCTGCTGGATGGGCCCCAGGGCGTCTCCGCCACCCCCGATCAGCTGGGGGTCTCCTTGCTTAGAGCACCCACCTGGCCTGACCCCTCGGCCGATAACGGACACCAACGGCTTCGGCTCGCGTTGGTCCCTTGTGCAGCCGGGTGGGCGTCGGCCGGGGTGCCTCGTTTGGCGCAGCGTTTTCGAGAACCGCTTTGGATTCGCCCGGCCCAAAAGGCGGCCCAGCAGGCGGAGGTCTTCGCTCCGATCGACTTGATGGAGGGCATGGGTCCAGCCAATCCCCAGATCCGCGTGCTCAGCTGCAGGCCCGGCTCAACCCCAGGGCAGCTGGCGCTGAGGCTGCAGAACCTCAGCCCTCAGCGACAGAGCTGGACGCTGGACTCGCCACGGCGTTGGCGCCGGGGGAATGCTGAGACCTGGCAGAGCGGAGCTCTTGTGCTCAAGCCCTGGCAGGTCGTCGCGTTAGAGCTGGTTTAGTCGTCGTGGTCGTCAAAGGGGTCGCTGAGCTGCTTCGACGGAGGACCAAAGGCGGTGTAGATCCCGAAGCCGGTGAGGCCCAGCAGCACAGCCAAGACGGCCAGTGCCACGGACATGGCTGGGGAGGTGGTTTCCATCACAACTCTCGACGGGGCCAGCCGCTCAGGCGGCCAGGCCCCTTACAGTAACGAGACCTACTCCTTGCCAGAGAGCACAGCCCGACATGGCTCAACGCACCCGCCTGGGAGATCTGCTTCGCCCCCTGAACTCCGAGTACGGCAAGGTTGTGCCCGGCTGGGGCACGACCCCCGTGATGGGCGTGTTCATGGCCCTGTTCCTGGTGTTCCTGCTGGTGATCCTCCAGCTGTACAACAAGTCCCTGATCCTCGACGGCATCACCGTCAACTGGAACGGCATCGGCTGATCCGATGAACGTGTTTGGGATCGGATTGCCTGAGATGGCGGTGATTGCCGCCGTGGGTCTCTTGGTGTTCGGTCCCAAGCGCTTACCCGAATTGGGTCGCACCCTTGGAAAAACCCTGAAGGGTTTTCAGTCCGCCTCGAAGGAATTCGAGCAGGAGTTCCGAAAGGCGGTCGACACGGTGGAAGCGGAAGTCACCCAGGCTTCTGCTGAGCCCCAGCCTCAACTCAAGGCCGACGACGAGCAAGCGGCCGGTTGAAGGACTCCATGACTCCCCTGAGTCTTGTTGTTGGTTTAGGGAACCCGGGCGAGAAGTACGCCGGAACCCGCCACAACGTCGGATTTATGGCGCTGGAGCAGCTGGCCAAGCGTCAAAACAGCAGCTTTAAGCAGCAGTCCAAGCTCCACGCCCTCGCCGCGGAGGTGGGACAGGGTGCTGAACGCCTGCGTCTGTTGATGCCTCAGACCTACATGAACGACAGCGGTCGTTCGATTCGTGCTGCTCTCGATTGGTTTGGCTTCGAGCCCAACCAGATGCTGATCCTGGTGGACGACATGGATCTCCCCCTCGGTCGCTTGCGCCTGCGGCTCTCGGGCGGTGCTGGCGGGCATAACGGTCTGCGCAGCACCATTGCCCATCTCGGTGGCCAAGAGTTCCCCCGCTTGCGCATCGGGATTGGCGCTCCGGCCTTGAATCCGGTGGAGCGTAAGCAGCGCACTGTCGGCCACGTCCTCGGCCGCTTTGCCGTCGCCGAACAGCCGGTGCTCGAGGAGGTCATCGATGAGGTCTTGGCTGGTCTGGATCTGATTCAGCGCCTGGGGTTTGAGCGGGCTGGTAACAGGCTCAACGGTTTTGTTGCTCCCTCTGCCGCCAAGCTGGTCGAGCAACCCACTGCCTGAGTCCGCGTGAGTCGCCTCCCCACGACAACGGCGCAATTGCGGGTGCTGCGCCAAAGCTTTAGCCAGCGGGTGCTGGAGGGTGAGGTCAGCGCTGGAGGGTTCGAGTGGACGTTCGCCTGGTTCTTTGACCGCGGCGAGCTGCAGGTGGAGCCCTCCCTGGGCCGGGCCTTGATCCAGGACGCGTTGCTGCGCTTCCTGTTGAAAACGGACTACCAGCTGGAGGCGGGTGGGGACTACGCCTTCAGCGTGCGGGCCAAGTTTTAGGCAGCGAGCTGGCGCAAGACGACCAAGCCAGGTTCCCGCTTGAGCTCCGTTCCCCAATGGCGCTCCAGCAAGAGTTGAGCCACGACATCGTCGTAGTCCCGTGGGGGCAACCTCAGGCCCTCGGGAAGCAATCGCCGCCAGCCCCTTGGGGGCTCCAGCTGCCAGTAGCGGGCTCGTGCGGCCAGGGTGGTTCCCGCTTCAGGGATGACCTGGATAGCCAGGCCCAGGTCGTTGAGTTGCCGCTGCCAGTGCTTGCTGCCCGTGCCATCGCCGAGCACAACACCCTCAAGACCCGGACGTTCTCGCCAGATCGCAATCTGCTTGAAGCACTCTTCCGGGGAGAGCACGGCCGCGACGTCGACCTGGCCTGTGCTGTGGTCAGAGCGCACCAAGCCGCATTTGCTGCGGCCGGGATCGAGTCCGATCCAAGTCATTGCGGGCGCTGCCAGCGAATGTCGACGGCAATCGGGTCGGCCAGATCACTGTTGCCTCTGGAGACGGCCTCGAGCTTGGCGGTCTCGCCCAGGGGGCGGTTGACGAGGGCCTCAGCCAGTTGATTGAGGCGTGCTGGGTCAAATTGCAGGCCGTTGGCCAGGGCCCCTTGACGTTGCGCTCGGGTAAAGGCTGCTGCCAGGAGCAGGTTCAGACGGCTACGCACCTGATCCGGGGAGCGCTCATCGGCCTCCAGCACGGTGGTGGCCAGTTGTTCTCCACTACGCACCACCCGTTTGTTGGGTCTGACATCCGGGAATGCCACGACCTGACGCTCCCCTTTGAGCACATTGGCCGCTGAGATCAGACTCACGACCCACTCGCCTCGTTTGCTGAGGGTGGTCTCCAATTTGCTGATGTCGCTGCGCGGCACCAACAGGATTTGACGGTTCGGTGTTTCGCCTGGCAGCACGCGCTGGTAGACGTTCAAATTCGTGCGCTGCAGCAGGGCGTGGATCACGTCTCGGGCCTGGCTTGGCTTCTCGATCCGCACCTTGGCCACCTCCAGGATTTGGCCACTGCTGATCACCACATCACCCTGACGTAGGGCAATCAGGTTGCGTTCGAGACGCTCGAGCTCTTGGCTGCTGCTTTTGATCTTGCTGTTGAGCTTGGCGAGCTCAGTGCGGTTGCGCTGGAGATCGGAATCCTTCGCGGCGATGTCACGGCTGAGGCGGTCGCGCTCGGCCTCCAGTTGTTTGCGTTGCTCCATCAGGGGAGCCAGTTCCTTCTGCAGCCGGCTGGCCTGCTCGGCCACCACCTTGAGTTGGCGTTGGGCCTCGCTGCGCTCGTTCTCTGCGCTGCGCAGGGCGCTCCGACTTTGGGCCAGGTCCTTGCGACTTGAGCTCAGGGCATCGCGGCTGTCCCGCAGGCGCTGTTCGATCTGATCGAGTTCGAAGAGCCCCGTGCGCAAGCGATCACTGACGAGCAGCATCAGCCCGAGGGAGATGGCACTGATCAAGCTGCCGGTCAGCACCGTGATCACCACGGCGGTCTTCTTGGGCCGCAACCGGAACAGGCTCAGCCGCGCCTTGCCGACCTTGGATCCCAAGCGATCCCCCAGGGTGGAGAGCACTCCCCCGAGGATCAGCAACGCCAGGATCAGGATCCAGCCGGACACGACGTTGGGCGACGACGATCAGTATCGGTTGCGGTGGCTTGGAACGCAGCTGGGATCGGCCACCAGTTCAGCCGTTTAGCTGAAGCGTTTGGCGAGGGCCAACGGATCGAAGACGGTGATTTTTTTGCGGTCGATTTGCACTAGGCCGTCGTTGCGGAGGTCGCCCAGGAGACGGGTGATCGTGACGCGGGTCGATCCGATTGCTTCGGCGATGGCCTGGTGGGAGAGGCGCAGGTCGATCGTGATTCCTTCGCTGCTGGGTACACCAAAGTCGCGGCACAGCACCAGCAGGAAACTCACCAGTCGCGAGGACATGTCGCGGTGGGTGAGGGTTTCGATCATGGTCTCGGTTTGCAGGATCCGAGAGGAGAGACCCTGCAGAAGCAGTAGACCAACCGCCGGGTCTTGTTCGATCGCCTTGCGGACGGAGGTGGCGGGAGCCGTCACCAGCTCGACGCGAGTAAAGGCAATCGAGTGATAGAAGCGGTCCGAACGCTGGCCCGTGAGTAGAGACAGCACGCCGAAGAGGCTGTTCTCCCGCAGCAGTGCCACGGTGATTTCCTCGCCGGATTCGTAGACCCTGGAGAGCCGGACCGCACCCCGCTTCAGCAGATAAACCTTTTCGGCGGGGTCGCCGGGGAAAAAGATTGTTTTGCCGCGCTCAACGATCTCGGTGGTGCTACCGCTCAGGCCCCGGATGACATCCAGCAGCGTGGCATTGGGCGGCAGGGGACTCCCCGCGATCGGTGCGATCACTGACGTACCGGTCGTAGGGCTAGGGGAGTAGCGGCTGAATCCTTGCGTTGCCACGACCATTTCAGCGCGACTGAGTTGCCTGGAACCTACGGATCAGTCCAGGGCCGCCCTGTAGCCATTGAAACTAATTTGCTGCCTCTGCCAAGGCCTGCTTCTGGGCCTGCATCAGTTGATCGATGCCGCTTTCCGCTAGGTCAACCAGGCTGGAAAGCTGTTGGCGACTGAAGGGTGCGCCCTCGGCAGTGCCTTGAATTTCGAGCAAATGTTGCTCTTGATTCATCACCACGTTCAGATCGACCTCTGCTCGGCTGTCCTCGCTGTAGTCGAGATCGAGGAGTGCGGCGCCATCCACGAGGCCAACGGAAACCGCCGCCACCTGCCCCACCAGGGGCGATCGTTCCAGCACTCCGCGCTGCTCCAGGCGTTGCAGGCCGAGGGCTAAGGCGGCCCAGGCTCCAGTGATGCTTGCGGTGCGGGTGCCGGCATCGGCTTGAAGGACGTCACAGTCGATTTGCAGGGTCCGCTCCCCCAGAACCTCCAAATCCAGGCAGGCCCTGAGGCTGCGGGCGATGAGGCGTTGGATTTCTTGGGTGCGACCGGAGAGTTTCATTAGCTCCCGTGGCTGCCGACTGGGGGTGCTGGCGGGGAGCAGCCGGTAGTCGGCACTCAGCCAGCCCTTGCCGGAGCCTTTACGCCACTTCGGAACACCCTCCTCTAAGCAAACGCTGCAGATCACCGCCGTCTTGCCCGTGTACACCGTGACGGAGCTCAGGGCGAAGCCCATCGGATCCCAAGCGAAGCGCGTGCTGCGCAGGTCCGTTGCGCTGCGGCCGTCCCGCCTGGGTTGGGTGCTGCTCATCGCGGGCTGGCTCAGTGCCTCGATGGTACGGGTGTTTGCACTACAGGTAGTGCTTGTTGCTTGCCGGACGGCCTAACGCCGCTACATTCAGGATCCCAAGCGGCAGCCATGCACTCGATGACGGCCAGCATTGCAGCCACTCCCCGTGCTGGACACCTGCGTCCGTTGGCTGTGGTCCCGGCGTCGGCCCCCGCTCGCAGCGTGCGCCTGGCGGCCCAGCAGGAGGGGCAGCTTCAGGTGCACACCGCTCCCTTCCGCGGCAGCTTCAGTGGGGTGTTCAGTCAGGCCCTGCGCAGTGCCGGGCTTGGTAGCCGCGTTCTGGTGAGCCAATTCCTCAAAGGTGGGGTCGATCAGGGTCTGGAGCGCAGTGTGTGGCTCTGTGGCCGCCTTCAGTGGCTGAGGCCAGCCGTGGCGGGTTGCCTGGCTGAGCCCGTGCCGGCCTCCCAGGCCGATGTCGAGGCTGTGCGCGAGATCTGGGCGTACACCCGTGAGCAGCTGCTGAGCGGTCAGCTGGATCAGTTGGTGCTCGATGAGTTGGGCCTGGCCGTCGAATTGGGCTACTTGTCCGAGGCGGAGGTCGTTTCAGCCCTGGAGCAGCGGCCGTCCCACCTGGATGTGATCCTGACGGGGCCCTCCATGCCCACCGCTCTGTTGGCCATGGCCGATCAGGTCACCCAGCTGCGCCGAGGTTTCTGATGCTCAAAAACGACCGTTGGATCAACGAGCAGGCCGCCTTGGGCATGCTCGAGCCCTTTCAGCCGCAGCTGGTTCGCCATCTCGATCCGGAGAACAGCGAAAAGCCGGTTCTCAGCTTTGGCTGCTCGTCCTACGGCTACGACCTGCGCCTCTCCCCGCAGGAGTTCCTGATCTTCCGGCACGTCCCCGGAACGATCATGAATCCCAAGCGCTTCAACCCCGCCAACCTGGAGCCGGTGCCCCTGCACGAGGACGAGGACGGCTCGTACTTCATCCTCCCGGCCCACTCCTACGGCTTGGGTGTGGCGCTCGAGAAGATGTGCGTCCCTCCCAACATCACCGTGATTTGCCTGGGCAAGAGCACCTATGCCCGCCTGGGGATCATCGTCAACACCACCCCAGCTGAGGCCAGTTGGGAAGGTCACCTGACCCTGGAGTTCAGCAATTCCTCCGGCGCGGACTGCCGCATCTATGCCAACGAGGGCATTTGCCAGCTGCTCTTCTTCGAGGGCGATCCCTGCGAGACGACCTACAAGGACCGGGCTGGCAAGTACCAGCACCAGCCCGAGCGGGTCACCTTGGCCAAGGTCTGAGCCCTAAGGGGCCAGGCGCGCCTTGTGCAGGCGGGTCTTCTCGTACCAAGCCGCGATCTCTGGGGCCCAGGCCTGGAGGTGGGGCCACATCAGATCGCAGAGCACCCGGATTTCCTCCTGGGCATCGAGCTTGGCGCGCAGGTCCATGAAGTGCAGGAACGCCCGCAGCGAGAAGCTCACCACGAAGTGCTGGCGGTAATCGAAGGGAAGGATGCCCCGGGCATGCTCCTCGGCGAACCCCGCCGCGAGCATGTCGCGATAGCGCTCGGCCGCGGCTTGGCAGAGGGCGAGATCCTTGGCGCGCTCGTCTGCGCTGTAGGTGTACTTCTTGCCTTGCCGATCGCTGTACTGCCCTTCGGGGCGGAGGTAGAAGACCTCTTCGAGTTCCAGCTCGCCGTTGGCGGCCCGGCAGATGCGCTCGCCGGTGTAGCGCATGGATTGGACGTCAAAGCTCACGCCCACCCGGTGGGTGCGGGCCTGCTGCATCACGGAGTGGGGGAACCAGCCCACGTTCAGCACGATCTGGGCGTGCTCCAGCGGACCGTAGTGACCGCGCTCTCCGGCCAGGAGACGTTTGACGCAGATCTCGCCGGCCTTGGTCTCATCGGGCCATTCAGCGCGATCGGCCGCCACAAACCCTTCGCTGTAGTCCTGGTGCATCCCCGCATAGACGCACTGCTGGGGGTTGGGGGTCGCTGCAATCAGCTCAACCCGAAAGCGTTTCATGGGCGGGCGATGGCGTGGGGAGCTGGTGCTGCAGGGTAACGGGCTTTGGGGGACTCAGCTGTGGCTGCGGGGGCCTGCCATGGTGGTCGCCTCCGCTTGCGGCAGGACGCTGGTCTCGGCAACGCCCGCCATGGCCGGTAAGGGGGTGCCTGCCACCAAGGCTTCAGTCAGGGCTTCCAATTCGCTTTGGCTGCGGGCGCCGACGGCGCGGCCCACGCGGGTGCCACTGGCATCGAAGAATTCCAGCTGCGGGATGCCGTTGACGTCGTAGCGATCCACCTCCGGTTGCCAGCGGGGGTTGTCGACGTTCAGCAGCACCACATCGAGTTGATCGTGGTGTTGGCTCTCGACCTTCTCCATCGCTGGGGCCATGGCTTGGCAGGCCTCACACCAGTCCGCGTAGAACTCGACCACGCTGGGCCGGCCATTGCTGAGGGCAACGGCGGGCTCCAGCGACTGGCGGGCCAGCTTCTCCAGGGGCGCCGCCGGTGAGAGCCCGCCGCGCAGAAGGAAGAGCCCTAAGGCCAGAAGGGCGGCCACTGCAGCCAGCAGCATGCGCTCGCGCCGTCCCAGGGCTGCCGTGTTGCTGTCCACAGGTGGTGTGTTGATCCTTGGCGCCAATCTGCCAGGGCTGTTCCCATTCCGCGTCGATACCCTGACGGTGGCTGAGTTGCGCCCTTGAAACGCCGCATCACCCTTCACTTCCCGCGGGAGGCGGTGCATCAGCCGATTACCTATCGCCTTGCGGTCGAATTTGATATCGCCGCCAAGATTCTGCGGGCGCAGATCGCTCCGAACCAGAGCGGAACGATGGTGGTGGAGCTCTCCGGCGACATCGATGATCTCGATGCCGCTGAGCAGTGGTTGGAGGGGCAAGGTCTGGGCTTGAACCGGGCCTCCGGTGAGATCGCGATTGATCCCCAGCGTTGTGTGGACTGCGGCATCTGCAGCAGCGTTTGCCCGAGTGGTGCCCTGAGTTTCACCGCTCCCCACTGGCGACTGGAGTTCAACGCGCAGCGCTGCCTGGTCTGCGAGCAATGCATCCCCTCGTGTCCGTTTGAAGCGATCGCCCTGGTGTTGGATCAAGCTGTGGGCGCTGCCCAGTGATGCGCCTGTCCATGCGCCCTGTGACTGCTGTTCTTCGCTTCCTGGTCCTGCCGCTGCGGGCACCGATGTTGCTGGTGCTCTTTGCTGTCAGTGCCTTTATGGGACTGCACTGGGCTGATGTCTCTCCGCAGTTGCTCACCCAGGCCAGCACGCCGGTGCAGCAGGAGTTCGCGGGCCCTTGGTTCTGGCCGCTGCAGTGCATGCAGGCGCTGCTGGTGGTGGTGCTCTGCACCATGCCCGATCTGCTTCTGCGGGAGCTCTCGCAGTTGATGGCGGCCAGTAAGGCGCTGACCCTGGTAGTGACCTTGCTGGTGGTGATCACCGGGGGCCTTTACCTCCTGCACTTGTCGGTGCTCTCTGAGGTGTTGGTCTTGGCCTCGGCGGTCTTGCTCGCCCGGCTTGATCTCACCCGGCTTCGGATTGCACCGGCGCCCCTGCTTGGAGCCTTTGTGCTCTGCAGTTGGGTCCTGGCGGGAATCCTGGTGGGCCGCTCCCTCTATACCCATCTCGGGTTCGTCTTTGCTTAGGGGCCGGCATCAGCGGCAGAGGGTCTCGGCGCTCTCTGCGAGCCGCCGGTAACTCCAGTAGTTGCCCAGCACTTTTTTGGTGTACAGCCGGGTTTCGGGGTAGGGGATGGCCTCGGTCCAGAGCTCCGGTTCGCGCTGCAGATCAAAGCCCCGAGAGTTGAGCCAACTGGCGACGGCACCGGGGCCAGCGTTGTAGCTGGCGATGGTTTGGAACAGGTTGCCCCCGGTGCTGCTGAGCAGTTGTTTGAGGTAGGCCGCCCCCAGGGCTGCGTTGCGGGCTGGATCGATCAGGGCCTGATGGTCCAGGGGTTCGCCCGCTAGTTCGCTGGCGGTGGCTGGCATCAGTTGCAGCAGGCCACTGGCTCCAGCCCCTGAGCGCACACTTGGGCTGAAGCGGGATTCCTGCTTGGCGACCGCCAGCAAGAGGGCGAGATCGACACCCGTCGCTTCACTGGCGGTGCCCAGTTCTGCGCCAAAACGCCGGGGGTGCAGCTGCCGTTCCCGATCCAGTTGTCCCCGGCAGCCGATCTGGGGCAGGCGAAAGCTGGCCCGCTCGAGTTGTCCGAGTCCGGTCCAGTCATCGCCGATTGCCGTGCGCAGTCGACCTTCGATCAGAAACTCCTCAGGTCGGCTGGGGGACCTGCCCCCTTGCTTGGTGCGCCAGCTTTCCCAGGCCTCCAGTGCCTGCCCCCGCTGCCAAAGGGCATCGATGCGTGTGTCACCACTGGCCAGGGGTTGCCAGGGCTGAAGCGGCTCTGTGCTGCTGAGTTCCTGGTGGGACTGTCCCAGGCGTTCGCTGGCCCGCCAGCTGTAATAGCCCAGGGGTTGGCTCCGTTGGGTTTGCCGCCAGAACTGCTCCGCGCTCGCCTGGTCCCCCTGCTGCTGGGCACTCCAGCCGCGCCAGAACAACTGGCGCGCCGCTAAGGGTGCGGGCAGGTTGGCGCTCTCCAGTTGGTTGAGCCAGCCACTCGCTTGGCGCCAGTCCCGCTGCAGCAAGGCCTTGCGCGCCTCGCTCCACTGGAGTTCCCAGCTGGCTGGGTCATTGGGCCAGCGGCTGAGCACGGTGGCCGGATCGACCTGTCCCGCTTCGGCGAGACGGGCCTGCACCGGGGCGCTGTCCTGGAGGGTTGGTGGCAGTTGTTGGAGACGTTCCACTGCGCCGGCTGCAGGAGATTGCGCCAAGAGGCGTGCTGCCTCTGCACCCTGCGGGCCTTCGCTCTGGGCGAGGCGCAAGAGCCAGTCTTCGGCCTGCGTCTGTTGCGCGCGGTTCCCCCGCAGCAGGGTTTGAGCCAGGCGCAGCTGTAGTTCTGCTGTGGCGGGCGTGTTCCCAAGGCAGCGCAGGGCGGCTTCACTCCGTCCCAGTTGCGCGAGCCCCGCGGCGAGCAGCTGCTTGTCTTCGGCGCTGAGCGCAGCGGCACGGGTCTCGCAGGTTTGCAGCAGGAGCGCTTCGGCACCGGGCCAGCGGGCACCCCAGCGGGCGAGGTGCAGGGCATCGCCTGCTTCGAGGGCTGCCGCCAGGGCCGCCGGGTGGGCGGCAAAGCGCTCCAGCAGCGTCAGCCGCAACTTGGGTTGCTGCCGGCCCAGGGCATAGAGGGCATCGGCACTGGCGGGTTCCTGCGGAAAGCGCCGCAGCAGTTCTGCCCAGAGGGCCTGGGCTTCCTGGGGGCGTCCACTCGCTTGGGCGGCGAGGGCTGCGCGTTTGAGGCTGATCGCCGCCAGCACTCTGTTGTTGCGGTGGTTGCCCCAGCCCTGGCCCTGGAGCCAATGGCGCCGCTCTTCAGGGCTGCTCTTGGCTTGAGCACTCAGCAGCAGTGCCGCATCCCGGCGCCGGTCTGGATCGAGGCTGTGTTTGCGGCTGCGGGTCAGCTCGGCTGCGCTGCTGTTGGGGGTGAGGGGCGGAGCCAGCTGCACCAGAACCTGCCGCCCGGCGGCCAGGGCAACGCCCGTTCCCAGGCAGCAGAGACCAAGCAGTGCTGTGCCAAGAAGGCTTTGGCGTCTTTCAGCGGATTGGGGGCGCTGGGCCAAAGCAGTGGGATAACTCTGCGCATTCTTGGTGAGATGCGCCCCGCTTGCATCGCAAACCAGGCGTAACCTGCCGCGAGCCTTGACCCATCAGCTCGCCATGTCTCCGCTTGGGGCGCCATTCCCTTCTGGTACGGCGAGTTTTGGAACCGATGGCATCCGCGGCCGGGTTGGGCAGGTGATCACGCCCGCCCTGGCCCTGCAGGTTGGCTACTGGTGCGGCCGGGTCCTCCCCGCCGGTGGTCCGGTCGTGTTGGGGATGGATTCCCGCAGCAGCGGACCGATGTTGGTGGCCGCCTTGGCCGCTGGGCTGACCGCAGCAGGCCGTGAGGTGTTGGATATCGGCCTTTGTCCCACACCCGCCGTTCCCGGCGCCATTCGTCAGCTCGGAGCCAGTGGCGGCCTGATGGTGTCGGCCAGCCATAACCCGCCCCATGACAACGGCATCAAAGTCTTTGGAGCCTGCGGGGCCAAGCTGGCCAAGCAGCAGCAGGCCGAGATCGAAGCGGGTCTGCATGGCAGCGGCGATGTGCTGGGCGGCTTCAGCGCCAATGGACGGCTTGTGCAGCGCCCGGATCTGCTGAACGACTACCGCCAGCGCCTGCTGGAGAGCGTGGGTTCAGCTCGGTTGGATGGCGCCAAGGTGGTGCTGGATCTTTGCTGGGGTTCGGCGACCAGCTGCGGTGAACGCGTCTTCCGTGAGTTGGGCGCTGAGGTCACGGTGCTCCATGGCCAGCCCGATGGGACCCGGATTAACCAGGGCTGCGGCAGCACCCATCTCGAGGCTCTCCAGGCGGAGGTGATCGCCCAGGGGGCGGCCATGGGTTTTGCCTTTGATGGCGATGCCGATCGGATGCTCGCGGTCGATGGCCGTGGTCGGGTCGTCGATGGCGATCAGATCCTCTACCTCTGGGGCCAGGCCTTGATGGCCGAGGGGGCCCTACCGGACAACCGGATTGTCGCGACGGTGATGAGCAACCTTGGCTTTGAGCGTGCGTGGCAAGCGCGAGGTGGCGTGCTGGAGCGCACTGCCGTCGGTGATCAATACGTGCATGCCGCCATGGAGCAACTCGGCGCGTCCCTGGGCGGTGAACAATCCGGTCACATCCTCTCGGCCCGCCACGGCATGAGTGGTGATGGTCTGCTGACGGCGCTGCAGGTGGCGCGATTGATTCAGGCCCAGGGGGGTTCCCTGAGCGACTGGCTCGATGGCAGCTTCCAGCCCTATCCCCAGAAGCTGGTGAATGTCACCGTTCCGGATCGCAGCAGGCGCACCGGTTGGGAGAGCTGCGCGCCGCTGCTTGAGGCTGTGCAGGCTGCGGAAGCGGCGATGGACGGTACTGGGCGTGTGTTGGTGCGGGCCAGCGGTACCGAGCCGTTGCTTCGGGTGATGGTGGAGGCGGCTGAGCAGGCTGATGTCGACCATTGGAGTCGCCAGTTGGCGGAACTCGCCGATCAGCACCTCAACGCCGCCTGAACGGCCAGTTGCAGGGCGCCATCACAGGCATCGCCCTTGGGGGCCACCAAGGCGGCACCGGGGCAGCGTTGCTCGAGGTCCGCGGCGAAGGCGCGGCGCAGTGTCCCCAAGTGTGTGAGCGCGCCGCCGCTGCAACAGACCCGCGGAGCTTGCAGCTCGAGGGTGGAGGCAATGGTGCGCACCATCTGGCTGAGGGCCAGCGCTGAACGTTCAACGATGCGTTGGGCGTGGTCATCGCCGCCTGCGGCGCAGGCGTCCACCACGGGAGCTAGCCGGGCAAAGCCGGCCGCGCCAAACCCTTCGGCGACGACGGCGGCCTTGAGCTCTTGCGGGGTGCTGACCCCGAGGGCTTGCCAGAGCTGGTGCTTGAGGGAGGTCTCGTTCAGCCGTCCATCGGCCATCTGCACGCTGATCGCTAAGCCGTCCCGGCCGAGATCCATCGCCGAGCCCGCCCCATCCAGCAGCCAGCCCCAGCCGCCCGTGCGATGCCAGTGTCCGGAGCTCGTTTGACCCAGTGCAATACAGCCCGTGCCACTGATGACGAGCACGCCAGGGGCCTCGCCATGGGCGCCCAGCAGGGCGGTGTGCTCATCACCGCTGACTTGAACAGCGGGCTGGGGAAGGTTTAGGGCGGCGGCCGCCAAGGCCTCCCCTTGGCTTTGGACGGCGCTGCCCCTCTCAATGCCGCTGGCCCCCACTCCGGCTGCGGCGAGGGGCTGCTCGCCGCCCAGCCCGGCCTGCATCAGTCCATCGTGCAGGCTCGTTTGGAGAGCGTCCTGGAAACAGGCCTCACCGCCCGGTGCGGCCAGATGCCGAACCCCCGGACCCTGGCCCAGGGCGATGGGGATCAGCGCTCCCGTGCTCGTCAGTCGAGCCAGTTTGCAGCTGGTGTGGGTTTGTCCGGCATCAAAGCCAGCGAGCAGCTGCCCTTCAGCCATCGTTGCTGCTGGCACTCAAGGTGGCCAGGCAGAACCAGCCGGTGAGTTGCACTTCGGGCCGGAAGAAGATCGTGTCGGTCGCGCCCTGGATGCAGAGGCCAGCGATGGCGGCCACGGCGGCCAGGGCCGGCAGGGCCCAGCTGGACTCGCCTTTGAGTTGGCTCAGGCCAGCCCTAAGGCTGGCGAAGAGCAGACCGAGCCCCGCGATGAGATTGGGGATGCCTCCTTCCACCAGCAGCTCGAGCGGCACCGAGTAGGCGCTCAGGGCATTGAACTTCGGCTGTTGATAAAGGGGATAAATCAGGTTGAAGGCGCTGTTGCCGGGGCCGATCCCCAGCCAGGGCCGCTCCTGGATCATCTCGATGGCGGCGAGCCAGACGTTGATGCGGAAGTTGTTGGAGCTATCCCCGCGGCCTGCCGCGAGGCTCATCACCCGGATCCGTAGGGGCTCGATTTGCGTCACGGCGACCACCAGCACGCAGACGGCTACCGCGATCAGCAGCAGGGGGAAGAGACGGCGCCAGAGGGGCGGCCAATAGCGCGTCTGCCGCAGCACCAGCAGCAGGACCGCAACGCCGAGGGCTGCCACCATCCCAAGCCAGCCGCCCCGGCTGTAGCTGAGGAAGAGGGCGCTACTGCCCAAGAGCAGGGCACTGGCTGCAAAGAGGCGTTGGGGCCATGAGCGCCAGCGCAGCAGAGCGATCAAGGCAATGGGCAGGATCGGGATCAGGTAGCCCGCCAGCAGATTCGGGTTCTCCAGGGGGCCGTAGACCCGGATCGTTCCGTCGGCGACGGAGTTGGGATCGGCCCAGCGGGCCAGCTCACTGGTGTCGCCATAGAGCTGCCGTATGGCGAGGACGCTGCTGAGCAGCTCACCCCCCAAGAGGGCTGCCACGAGCCGATCCCACCAGAGCGGCGCCTGCTCGAGCAGCTGCCGCAGTAGGGCGTAGACCCCCAGATAGCTGATCAGCTTCAGCAGACCTTTGAACGCGGCTGGGGTGACCGGTGAAAACCCTGTGGCCAGAACGGCGATGCCGAGCATCAGCAGGAGCCAACCGCTGATGCGGCCGATGCGACCGGCGGGGAGGCAGAGCGACCACACCAGCCAGAGCAATCCCGACGCGAGGATCAGCAGGCTGAGGCCTGCCCGCGTGACGAAGGGCATTGCGGCCAGAAGCACGCAGAGCACGCTTCCGGCGATCAGGCTCAACCGTGATCCCAGGGGCCCCTCGCTGGCGTCGCCCAAGATCCCCTGCCAACGCAACAGCCAGGGGGTGGATGGCGCCGATCCTGCGCTCATGCCGAGGGGTGGGTTGATGTCTCGGGATTATCGGCGGCTTCGAGCTGTTGCTCCAGCTCTTGGAGGCTCGGCAACGGCGTTTCGTTGCGTTCATAGAGCACTCGGTAGACCGGTAGCCCTTGCTCGAGGACGTAGGTCTCTCGCTCGGTTGGCACGGGCAGGGGGTTGTCTGCCCGCCAGGGGCGGGCGTCAGTTGCCGGTCGGCTGAAGCAGCCGCTCGCTTCGGTGACGGCGACCATCGGTTCGATGACGTCCAAAATGTCGCTCTGCATAAAGAGCCGCTTACCCGGCTCCAGGGCCGCGGCGATGGCCAGCAGCAGCGCAGGCTGCAGGACCCGTCGCTTGTGGTGCCTTTTTTTGAACCAGGGATCGGGGAATTGGATGGAGACCAGATCCAACTGACCCGGAGCCAATGCCGTCAGCCAACCCTCAACGCTGATGTTGGCGTTGCAGAAGAGGTAGTGCAGGTTGCCGAGGCCGAGCTGCTGACGGTCCGCTTCCGCTGCGGCCACCAGGGCGCGCCGGATTTCGACCCCCAGGTGGTTGAACTCGGGTTGCTGCTGGGCCAGCGCCAGGAGAAAGCGGCCCCGGGCACAGCCAATGTCGAGGTGCACGGGTTGGCCTGGATCGCTGAACAGCTCCTGGGGTGGGGGCAGCTCCAGCGGCAACTGGAAGAAGCGGCTCAGCGGGTTGACGTGTTGGCGCACCATCGGAAGTCAGGGAGTGTTCGGCACCAGAAAGCCCCAGCTGGCGGTGTAGCCATGCAGGTGGGTTGCACCGGCGACCGGGCCAATCTCGCCGTTGCAGAAGGCACCGCTGATGGGAACAGCAGGGAATTGTTGACGGCATCCGTCCACATCGCCATTGGGGGAGCCGTAGAGCCCCTCCCCGCGGCCTAGGCAGGCAAAGAGCAGTGCGGCCATTGGCTCGGCGTTACGGCTTCGCTGTTGCCCCAGGAGTTGCTGTTGTTCCTGTCTGGAGGTCTCGGCGTCCCGCAATTGAAACTGCACCTGCTGCCCCACCCGCAGCCGCTCGGCCACCGCCACGGAACCGGTGCGTGGGTCGACGCCGATCAGGTTGCGGACCAGGACCGCTGGCCCTGATGCCGGGGCGCCATCGCTGGGCAGCTGGAAGTTGGTTTTGGCCACCCCTAAAAACAGCGAGTGCCGCACGAGCTCCTTCTCCTCTGGAGAGAGGCCCTTGAGGATTGTTTGCAGGCAGGCCACGGGCGTGTCGGCTTCCCCGTCATGGCTGAGACGCAGCAGCACGTTGCGTTCGGCCTGCTCAATTTCAAAGACTGGGCCGATCGGCTTGCAGCCCTGAGCGACAACCGGATCAAGGCGCCAGTCCCCTTTGATCAAACAGCCAACGGCACCATCGACGACGTCATCGCCGATCAAGAGTGAGCCGTGCTGGGCGCTGTGTTGTCCGGCAATGCCTCCGATCTTTTGGGCCTCGGGGTAGGCGAAGTCCAAACCGCTGATGACGTCGTTGATCGACGTACAGGTGGGATCCAGGAGCAGAAGCATGGAATGCCCGCCGTTGGGGTCGACCCCGGCCCAGTCGATCCAGCTCTGCCGGGATCCGTCGAGATCAGGCAAGGACTCGCTGTTGAGGCTGAAGAGCTCGATCTGCGTCTGGGGCAGGGTGAGCAGGGTCACGCTGATGGCGGGCTGGTGTTCCAGCTCCTGGGCCAATCCCTCGGTGTTGGTGCCGACCACGCCACCGCCGCAGCACCCCAGCCAGTGCTGGGCTCCGATGGCCTGCTTCAGCAGGGGCATGAACCGCTGCAGATCGCTGGCATAGGCGCTGGCGCAGAAGACCAGACCAAGGTCCGCCGGACCCCGTTGACCGGCCTGTTTGAGCTGTTGTGCCAGATCGGCGATGGCGGCTTCGAGGGCGGGTTCGCAGCTCAGTGCCGTGGTGCACTGCGCCTGCTGCGGCGCTTGTCGCCAGGGCAACAACGAAGAGAGGCGAGCGGTCCAGGCCATCGGCGGACCTTACAGCCGCTGGATAATGACCACTGACTGCCTGTTGCTGAGTGCCAGATCTGCTGCTCTATCGCACCCTCGTCTGGCTGGATTACCGCTTGGCTGCGGTTTTTGCCCTGGGGTTGCCCCTGGTGCTGCTGATTTGGTCGGCATTGAAGCGGGAGCAGGCGCTCACCCGCTTGATGGGGATCTATTGGAAGGTCGCCAGCCTGCTGCTGATCACGGTGCTGCTGCTGACGGACAACCGTCCCCTGGGTTATCTGCTGGCGGTCCTCTCCCAGCTGCTGGTGGTGATCAGCGTCTGGTTCTGGGTGGATCTCAACGAGGAGTTGGCGGACTTGCCCCCCTGGCGCCCTTTGCCCTTTGTGGTGCGCGCCTGGCGTTGGGGGCTCACGGTGTTCGGCCTGCTTGGTGCGGCCTTGAGTGCCGTGGCCCTCAACTGCGTTGGTGGCGGATTGACCCGTCCGATCTGCAGGGTTTGGCTCGAGGCCCCCGATGATCTCCATGGCGGAGTCGCCGGTTTCTTTGATTTCGTCTTTGGTGGCAGCTGGACCGCGGCCATCGCTGCCTTTGTCGGCTACGTCTCCCTCGTGGCCTATGGCGTTGGCCTTCTGCAATGGCTGATCGTGCGCCTGCCCAAGCAGGGCCGGGTCGCAGGCGGCTTCTAGGTCGGACCGATGGCGATCAGCGTGGCTGAACTGCTGCTGCAGTTGGAGGAGATCAGCCGAAGCCGGGCTGATCGGGTCCTGCGTTTGCGGGGGGCTTTGCCGGTGGATGAGGGATGGGAGCCGTTTGAGCTGCTGATCTTCCGTGGCTTCTCCAGCAGCGTCTCCCACCCCACGGATTTCGATCCTGATCAGCCCCTGCTGCCTGAGGCAGCCCGGATCGAGCAGGCCGAGCTGCTGCAGAGCCCGCTCAACCCACAGGCCGAGCAGTGCCTCGCGCGCGCCTCCGGAGCCGAGACTTACCTCGACCCATCCGCCTGGCTTTAAGAGAGAACCTCGACGCAGCGGCCGCAGAGGGTCGGGTGCGCAGCGTGCTCGCCAATGTCGCTCTCGTAGTGCCAGCAGCGCTCGCACTTCTGACCGGCCGCTTTGCGGATCTGGACGGTGATGCCGTTCTCACTGGCTTCGGCCAGCACGGCTTCGGGGTTTGAGCCGCCGATTTCCAAGGCCGAGACCAGGAGCCAATCCGCCAGGTTGTCGACCTTGGGGTGGGTGCTGTTCTCCAGCCAGGTGAGGGCTGCCTGGGTTGTCTCGCTCCCTTCGCCGAGGCTCAGTTGAACCTGCGCTTCCAAGGAGGCCCCCAGCTTGGCGGCGCTGCGGCAGCTTTCCAGTTGCCGATTGACCAGCGCGCGCAGCTCCAGGATCTGGGTCATCGGTTGCTCAAGGGCACTGTTGCGCCATTGCTCGGGTGCCGTGGGCCAGCCCCGCTCAAACACTGAGGTCTCGGCAACGGAGTAGGGCAAGTTCTGCCAGATGTCCTCCGCCATGTGGCACAGCACTGGGGCGATCAGGCCGGCGAGCCGCTCGACCACCAGCGCCAGAACCGTTTGGCAGCTGCGGCGGCGGAAGTCGTTGGCGCCGCTGACGTAGAGGCGATCCTTGGCGATGTCCAGGTAGACGTTCGAGAGATCGACGACGCAGAAGTTCTGTAGGGCCTGGAAGAAGCGGTAGAACTCGTAGCGCTCGAAGTCTCCGCTGACGCTGTCAATCAAGGACGCGGTGCGCTGCAGCATCCACTGATCCAACAGCGGGAGCTCTTCGTAGGGAATGGCGTCTTTGCTGGGATCAAAGTCGTGGAGGTTGCCCAGCAGGTAGCGCGCCGTGTTGCGGACCTTGCGGTAGACGTCCGCCAGCTGTTTGACGATGCCGGGGCCCAGGGGGACGTCGGCGGAGTAGTCGACGGAACTCACCCAGAGCCGAAGGACATCGGCGCCGTAGGGCGGTTCCTGCTTCTGGTTCTTGCCGCCCGAGACCAGCACCGCCGGATCGACGACGTTCCCCAGGGATTTGCTCATCTTGCGGCCCTTCTCATCGAGGGTGAAGCCGTGGGTGAGCACCCGCTTGTAGGGGGCGTGTCCGTTGACTGCAACGGAGGTGAGCAGGCTGCTTTGGAACCAGCCGCGGTGTTGATCGCTGCCCTCGAGGTAGAGATCAGCGGGGTAGTGGAGTTGGGGTGCGCGGCTGCTGGCGCCCTCGATGCCGCCGAGCACGCCGGCCCAGGAGGAGCCGGAGTCAAACCAGACATCCATCGTGTCGGTGCCCTTGCGCCATTGGCTGGCTTCAGCGGCGTAGGTCTCAGGTAGAAGCCCGGCTTCGTCGCGCTCCCACCAGACATCGGCGCCGTGCTCGGCGATCAGCCCTTGGATGTGGCTGAGGGTGGCTTCGTTGAGCAGCACCTCACCGGTTTCACGGTGATAGAAGACGGGAATCGGCACACCCCAGGTGCGCTGACGGCTGATGCACCAGTCCCCCCGCTCGCTCACCATCGCTTCGATGCGGTTGCGGCCGCTGGCCGGCAGCCACTCCACCTGGGCAATGGCATCGAGGGCGGCCTGGCGGAAGCCCTCCACCGAGGCGAACCACTGCTCGGTGGCGCGGAAAATCGTCGGCTTTTTCGTGCGCCAGTCGTAGGGGTAGCGGTGCTCGTAGCGCTCCTGCTTCAGCAGCAGGCCCGTCTCTTCCAGGGCGCTGATGATCGTCGGGTTGGCGTCCTTGAGGACATTGGTGCCGGCGAAGGGGCCGGCTTCTGCCGTCAGGTTCCCGGCCTCATCCACCGGGCAGAGCACCGGGAGTTTGTACTTGCGGCCGGTATTGAAGTCGTCGACGCCATGGCCCGGGGCGGTGTGGACCAGGCCGGTGCCTGCTTCGGTGGTGATGTAGTCCCCGCCGATCACGACCGGACTGGTGCGCTCCAGCAGGGGATGGCGGTATTGCAGGCCTTCAAGAGCACTCCCTTTGACGCTGACCAGGGGTTTGAGGGTCAGGCCCAGGCTGGTTTCCAGGCTTTCCCGCAGTTCGGCGGCCACCACCAGGTGGCTGGCGGCTGGTGCGGGGTTGTCGCCCTGGGCCTCAATGGCACAGATGGCGTAGTCGAGCCGTTCATTGACGGAGACCGCCAGGTTGGCCGGCAGCGTCCAGGGGGTCGTGGTCCAGATGGCGACAGCTAGGCCGCCTTTGGCCGTGGCTTGTGCGGGGCTCAGGCCCGCCTGCTCGAGGGTGCCGGCCAGCTCGCTGGGCAGTTCCACAGCAGGGAAGGCGGCAAACACGCTGGGGGAGCTGTGGCCGTCGGGGTACTCGAGCTCGGCTTCAGCAAGGGCCGTACGGGAGCTGGGGCTCCAGTGCACCGGCTTGAGGCCCCGGTAGATGTGACCGGCCAGCACCATGGCTCCGAACACCCCGATCTGGGCGGCCTCGTAGTCCTTCTGCAGGGTCAGGTAGGGCTGATCCCAGTCGGCCCAGATGCCCCAGCGGCGGAAACCAGCCTTCTGGCCTTCCACCTGCTCGAGGGCGTAGGCATGGGCCTTCTTGCGCAGGCTGACGGGGGTGAGCTCGGCCCGCTCGCTGCTCTTGAGCCCCTGCAGCACCTTCAGCTCAATCGGTAGGCCGTGGCAGTCCCAACCGGGGACGAAGCGAGCCCGCTTGCCCTGCAGCAGGGCGGTCTTATTAATGATGTCCTTGAGGATCTTGTTCAGCGCGTGCCCGACGTGCAGGGCGCCGTTGGCGTAGGGCGGCCCGTCGTGGAGGGTGAAGCAGGGACCTGTGTTCTCTTCGCTCAGGCGCTCATAGAGCCGCTGCTCAGCCCAGAACGCCTGGATCTCGGGCTCGCGCACCTGTGAATTGGCCCTCATGTTGAAGGGCGTTTTCAGCAGGTTCAGGGTGTCCTTGTAGGAAATCTGCCCGGCGTTGGCGGAGGACTCGGAAGCAGTGCTGGCGGTCACAGCGCTTGGGGCAGCAAGGGTCGATTATCCCGCTTGGGGGCTGGAGGCCTCGATCAGCTCCTCCAC
>NZ_JAFMKL010000096.1:0-6279 GCF_017852955.1 Vulcanococcus sp. DEBay_Sum22DG08_74 | reverse complement strand
GGGGATTCTGGACCAAAGCCTTCATCTGCCGCACGGCCTCCTCCAGGCCCACCGCGAGGGCCCGGGCGACGATGGTGTGACCGATGTTGAGCTCCTCCATCCCCTCGATGGCGGCGATCGGCTCCACGTTTTGGTAGGTCAGGCCATGGCCAGCGTTGACCCGCAGGCCCAGGCTGCGGGCAATGAAGGTGCCCTCGGTGATGCGCGCCAGTTCCTTGGCCTGCTGCTGCCAGTTCGCCTCGGCATAGGTGCCGGTGTGCAGTTCCACCCAGCGGGCGCCGCTGGCCTGGCAGGCCTCCAGCTGGGCGGCCTCGGCGTCGACAAACAGGCTGACGCCGATGCCGGCGTCCTGGAGACGGCCCGAGATTCCTTTGATCGTGCTGAGCTGCGAGGCCACATCCAGCCCCCCTTCTGTGGTGACCTCCTCGCGCTTCTCCGGCACGAGGGTGACCATGTCGGGCTTGATCCGCAGGGCGATGGCCTCCATCTCGGCGGTCGCGGCCATCTCCAGGTTCAGGCGGCTGCGCACTACCTGACGCAACAACTCCACATCGCGGTCCTGGATGTGCCGCCGGTCCTCCCGCAGGTGCACGGTGATGCCATCGGCGCCGCCGAGCTCGGCCAGCAGGGCGTAGCTCACCGGGTCGGGCTCAACCGTGCGGCGGGCCTGGCGCACATTGGCGATGTGATCGATGTTGACGCCAAGGCTCGCCATGGCAATCGCTGCTTCTAGGCGGATCCTATGGATGGCGCCGCCAGGCCCGCTCGATCAACTGCCTGCTTGAGGGGCTTTCGGCAGGGGATCGCCCTTAGGTTGCCGGGACTTCAGGTCAGGGTGTTCAGTCCGATGGCGGCGGCAGGCACGGCATCGGTGGCCCTGACGGAACGGGAAAAGAGTCTCTGCAACGGCATCAACCCCTGGCTGGCGCCGGTGGCGATGGTGCTCACCCAGGACGTTGCCCTGAAGGGATTTTTTGGTGGTGGCCTGAGGGTCCTTGGCCGCGAGAACTTGCCCCATGAGGGGCCGGTGCTGCTGGCGCCGACCCACCGCTCCCGCTGGGATGCGCTGATGCTCCCCTATGCCGCCGGGCGTCGGGTGAGCGGACGGGACTGCCGCTTCATGGTCACCAGCGATGAGATGACCGGTCTGCAGGGCTGGTTCCTGCATCGCCTGGGCTGCTTCCCGGTGAATCCGCGCAAGCCGGCCGCCGCCTCCCTGCGCTTTGCCGTCGATCTGCTGGAGAGCGGCAATCAACTGGTGATGTTCCCGGAGGGGAAGATCAACCAGGACGATCCAGCCATGCGGCTGATGCCTGGGCTGGCGCGGCTGACGGCCCTGGCGGAAGGCCAGGGGGTGGCGGTTCAGGTGGTGCCCGTCGGGATTGCCTATGGCCATGCCAAGCCCCGCTTTGGCGATCAGGCCGCCCTCTGCTTCGGTCAACCCCTGCGTCTGGCCGGCGGGGAACGGGAGCAGATCAAGGCCCTGACGCTGGATCTGACGGAGAAGCTTCAGGCTGCTGAGGCGCTGGCGCGCCAGGCGGTTGGGCGCCCCTTGCAACGCCCGTAGAGTTGCCCCAATTCGCAAGTGCTCCTGTGCGCCGGCAACTCGCCGCCTTCAGCCTCTCCGCCCTGGCGGCGGTTGTCCCTGGTCTGGTCTCGCAATCCGCCCTGGCTCAGGACGCCCAAAAGGTCCTGGCTTCCCCCAGCTCGGGTCTGAACCTCAGCGCCATTGAGGCCAAGGTGGCGGCCGGTGATGCCGCTGCGGCCGCCGGCAATCTGGAGCAGGCCAAAGCCGACTACGACTCGGCCCGTGAAGGCGCCCAGAACCTGACCCGCTTCTATCGCAGCCTCAGCGGTTCCTTCCGCGGCCTTGATGCCCGGATCCCCCGGGAGATGGATGCCAAAGGCCGGGAGGCCCTGGAGCTGCAGGCCAAGATCGACCTGCGGCTGGCGGCGCTGCTGCGCCGGATGAATCAGCCCGCCGCTGCCGTTCCCCTGCTGGTGGAAGTGGTTCAGATCACCACCCCGGCCAACCCCATGGGTCAGAAGGCTTATCAGAGCCTGCTGGAGCTGGGCTTCGTCACCACCCCCTTCGCCGGTGGTTCGGCCGCGGGCAACTGATTCCGCAGTCCGTCTTCTTACAGTCCCAAGCTCACTGATCTGAGGTCATGGTTCATCCCGACCAGGTGAAGGCCGCCATTGGCGTCGCCCTTCCCGATGCCTGCGTTGAGGTGGAAGATCTCACCGGCGGCGGAGACCACCTGCAGGTGAAGGTGGTCTCCTCGGCGTTTGAGGGACTCAGCCGGATCAAGCAGCACCAGCTGGTCTACGGCGCCCTGCGCTCGGAACTGGCCAGCGAGGCGATCCACGCCCTCGCCCTGCAGACCTCAACCCCCTCCTGATTTCACGATTCGTCCCATGGATTCCGCCCTCAAGCAGCGCCTCGATCAGTTGGTGGGCAGCAGCCCGATCTTCGTCTTCATGAAGGGCAGCAAGTTGATGCCCCAGTGCGGCTTCAGCAACAACGTGGTGCAGATCCTCAACGCCATGGCCGTTCCCTTCGAGACCTTTGACGTGCTCTCCGACATGGAGATCCGTCAGGGCATCAAGGAGTACTCCGAGTGGCCGACCATTCCCCAGGTCTATGTCAATGGGGAGTTCATCGGCGGCTCCGACATCCTGATCGAGATGTACAACTCCGGGGAACTCAAGGAAAAGCTCGCGATTGCCCTCGCCAGCTGAGCTCTCCAAGGGGCCTGAGGGCCCCTTTTTTTGTGCCTAGTTGCGGCCGGTCTCGTAGAGGGTGCTCATGTCGCCGTTGGGGCCGATGAAGCTGGAGGGATCCATGATCCAGCGGTCCACAACCTCCTCGAGGCGGCGCTGGGCCAGGGGGTCCAGCAGGGCCGAGCGCCGCAGGGCGTGCAGGTAGCCATCGGCGTACAGCCGCAGTTCCGAGGGCCCGTGGTAGCGATCCGCCAGGGACTGGCAGGCATCGCAGAGGGACTGGAAATGGCGAATGGCTTCGGGGTGCTGCAGTCCGTTCATGGTTCGGGAAGAGGGCCTCGACCCGGTGGCCAGATATCAAGCAGTGCCTGATACCGATGTGCCTCTGAAATTACCGATAGCGTAGAGAGAATCAAGGAGAAGGGCGTGTCCTCCACACCTCCAAGTCCTGAATCGAATCTGAAACGGGTTCTGGTGGTGGATCCTCACCCCACCCTGCGCACCGTTCTGGCCCAGCGTCTGCGGCAGGACGGTCACCTCACCGCCGCTGTCTCCACCGCCTCAGAGGCCATTGCCCTCTGTGAGGACCTCACCCCCGACCTGCTTGTTGCCGCCGAACTGCTGGAGGAAACCTCAGCCCTGAAGCTGGCCGGTCAGCTGCGCTGTCCGGTGATGGTGCTCACGGCCCGCTCCGGCTCAGAACCGGTGGTCTCCCTGCTCGATGCCGGCGCCGATGACGTCCTGCGCAAGCCCTTTGGCCTGGAGGAACTGGCCGCCCGCTGCCGGCTGCTGCTGCGCCGCAGTGGCACGGGTCTGCAGGAGCGGGTCTGCGTCGGTCCGCTCGAGGTGCATGTCCTGCTGCGCCAGGTGACCCTGCGGGATCAGCCCGTTGAGCTCAGCCCCCGGGAATTCGCCCTGCTCTGCGCCCTGCTGATGCCCCCGGGCATCATCCGCAGCCGCAGCGAATTGCTGCGCATGGCCTGGCCCCCCTTCAGTGGTGGCCCCCGTTCGGTCGACACCCAGGTGCTCACCCTGCGGCGCAAGTTGGAGCAGGCCGGCCTGGGCGAGGGCGGCGGCATCGAGACCGTGCGCCAGCAGGGTTACCGCTTCAGCCTGGACACCATTCCGGCCGACGGGCTCAGCTCAGCGCCGCTGACGGGAGCACCCATCGTCCGCTGAGCAGGGCCCAGCCCACCATCGCCTCAAACACCAGCATCGCCAGGCAGAGCCCCGCCAGGAGCTGATAGGTCCAAGGGGGGCTGATCCGGCCGATGGAGCTGGTGTCCAGGCCCGTCCGCTCGCTGAAGCGGCCCAGGAACTCCTCGAAGGCTTGCACCCGTTGGGGGAGCAGATAGGCCGAGCCGTCCTCCGTTCTGACGTAGAAGACGCGGCCCCCCTGGCTCGTGGCCACAGGCGTCAGGCCCTTGACCTGCTCCCAGGTCAGGGACCAACCGCGGCGCAGCAGCCAGGAGCACCAGCGCGGGTAGCCCACCTGCAGGCCGCCCTCGCCCAGGCTGACCTCCTCGCTCACCAGGGCCCAGACCAGCAGCAGCCCCAGGGGCAGGGCCGCGATCAGCCAGGGCTGGAGGTTGGCCGGGGCCATCCAGGGCAGGGGGAAGACCAGGGCCAGATAGAGGCTGACCAGCGTGAAGCGAATCAGCGGCGCCATCGGGTAGCGCTGGTCGCTCATCGGTCCTCGGGGGAGCCGGGGAGCGGTTCGATCACGCTCGAGGGTTGGTAGCGCCCGCCGAAGACCTCCTGCTCGCGTCCCTTCCAGAACTCACCCAGGCGCATCAGATCGGCGTGGGCCTCGTGGAGTTTCTGCTCGTACTCCTCGGGGTTCATCGTGTCCTTGGCCTCCTTCAGCTTCGTCAGCCGCAGCAGCTGCAGCATCCAGGGTTTGGAGAGTTCGCCCCGCTGCTCGAGGTAGCGGGCCAGCTCCTCGGAAGTCGGCATCTCGGCAGCTTGCGTCAAGAGGGGCCACCCTATGGAGATGGTCTCGGCTTCTGCGAGTTCGGGTTTCTGCCTGCCGCCGGCCTGGGCCGCGGAGGCCGTCGTCTACCAGATCTTTCCGGATCGTTTCTGCCGCAGTGGGCGCTCGCCCCAGCAGAGCGGCCTGCTGCTGGCGCCCTGGGGCTCCGCGCCCGATCCCCATGCCTTTCAAGGGGGTGACCTCTGGGGTGTGCTCGATCGCCTGGACCATCTCCAGGGTCTGGGGGTCAGCTGCCTCTATCTCAACCCGATCTTCAGCTCGGCGGCCAATCACCGCTATCACGCCTACGACTATTTCCAGGTCGATCCGCTGCTGGGCGGTGAGCCGGCCTTTGCGGCGCTGCTGGCCGAACTCAAGCGCCGGGGTATGCGCCTGCTGCTCGATGGGGTCTTCAACCATTGCGGCCGGGGTTTCTGGGCTTTCCATCACCTGCTGGAGAACGGGCCGGCCTCGCCCTACCGCGACTGGTTCATCAGCGAGCACTGGCCCCTGAGGCCCTATCCCGCCGCGGGGGAGTCCTGCGGCTACCACGCCTGGTGGTCTGATCCGGCCCTGCCCAAGTTCAACCACGCCAATCCCCAGGTGCGTGAGCACCTGCTGGCGGTTGGGCACCACTGGATCGAGCGCGGGATCGACGGCTGGCGCCTGGACGTTCCCGATGAGGTGGAGCCGAGCTTCTGGCTGGAGTTTCGGCGGGAGGTGCGCGCGGCCAACCCCGAGGCCTGGATCGTTGGCGAGATCTGGGGTGAGGCGCGTCAGTGGCTCGGCGGCCAGCACTTCGATGGGGTGATGAACTACCGCCTCGCCTGGGGCACCCTCGGTTGGGTCGCTGCCGGGGCCCTGGCCGATGGGCATCACCGCGAGGCGATTCCCTACCAATGCCTCAGCGGCGAGCGCTATCGCGCGCTGCTGCTCGAGACCCTGGGTTGGTACCGGCCCGAGGTGAACTGCGCTCAGCTCAACCTGCTCGACAGCCATGACGTGCCGCGGGCGCTGCACATGCTCCAGGGGGACCTGGCGGCCCTGAAGCTGGCCCTGGTGCTGCTCTTTGCCCTGCCTGGGGTGCCCTCGCTCTATTACGGCACCGAGGCTGGCCTCGCGGGCGGCGAGGAGCCGGCCTGCCGTGAGGCCTTCCCCTGGGGGGCGCCCCTGGTCTTGGGGGACTTCATCGCTGCTCTGGCCCAGATGCGCCGGGAGCACTCCGCCCTGCGCTCGGCGGAACTGGAGCTGGAGCTCCTTGGTGAGGATGGGTTGCTGCTGATCCGCGGCAGCGGGGCCAATCGGCGGCGGCTGGTGCTCAACCGCAGCCGGGATTCAGCGTTGGCGCTGCCCGATGGCAGCCAGCTGGCCCCCCAGGACTGGCGGCTCTTGGCCTAGTCCGGCAGGGCCCAGGGGTTCAGGCCCAGGTCCGCGCCGATGCGGTGGGCGCAGGCGAAGCCGCTGAAGGCCACGGCGTTCAGGCCCTGGCCGGGGAAGCAGGAGTCGCCGACGCAGTAAAGGTTCTGCAGCCCCGTGCGGTTAAAGGGCATCGGCAGCAGGCCAGGCAGGCGCAGGGCCGGGAT
>NZ_JAFMKL010000095.1:0-6305 GCF_017852955.1 Vulcanococcus sp. DEBay_Sum22DG08_74 | reverse complement strand
ACCAGGGGGAATCAGCGGCATGAGTCTGGTGGGCGCCGAATTCGGAGTCGGTGCCGCCGTTGCTGCCCTTCACGCCGTCCGCTTGATCACGGTGCTGCTGGTGCTGCCGCTGGCGGTCAGGCTGCTCCTGGGCCACGGGGACCTGCCGCCACCTGCCAGCTGATTGATCGGCACCTGGATCCAGGGGGAAACGATCGATACGGTGGGACACCCAATGCCATTCCCCTGCTTCGGCATGCGTCTTTCCCTGTCCCTCAACGGCCGGCTGCTTCGGCTGGCTGCAGCCCTTCCGCTTGCTGCCCTGGGCTGGTCTGCGCTGCCGACCGCCGCTCTGGCCGGCAATGAAACCGGTGCCAAAGGAGCACAGATCTATTGCTTCATGCGCAGCAGCGGCAACAACCACGAAGTGAGCTGGAAAGCGGCCTACGCGGTCATCAAGCGTCAGAGCGCCTCGGTCTTCAAGACCTCGCCTGAGCACGCCGCGGTGATGATCACCGAAGCCGTCGTCGCCGATCCCGGCAAATTCAACGACTGCGGTCGCTACCTGGGCGATCTCTACGTCAAGGCGGTGGACACCAACGAAGAGAAGAGCCAGTCCACCCACCCCGACAGCACCAACCGCACCAGCACCAGCTCCGGCATCACCAGTGGCACCGGCGCCAGCGGCAGCTCGAACCGCTACGCCTACTGAGGCTGATGGCAACCCGCACCCGCTCCTGGCTACCGCCATCCCTGGGGGCGGGTCTGCTCTGGCTCGTCCTCAGCAGCTGCAGCGCTCCACCCGAGCCCGGCCAGAGTCAAACCAAGGTTGACGACTGCCTACGCAACGTCAACCTTGATCGTCTGCCCGCCTTGCTCAAGCACTGCGATGCCGTGGTGGAGGCCTTCCCTGAACACCCGCAACCCCGCAACGAGCGGGCACTGCTGCTGAAATTGGCCGGCAAGCCACAGGAGGCCTGCCGCGACAGCCTCAAAGCCGCGGCCCTGGTGAAAGAAGGCAAACACCCCGTCGACGCCCTGATGCGCGACGAGATCGATTTGCGGCGGCGCAACTGCATCCGCCTCACCACTGATCGAGCAGCTGCTGCACCATCCGCGGCAGCGGCTGACGCTCCAGCTGAGCCTGGCCGCGACTGAGCAACAGGGCAATGCGCTCGGCCTTATCGGCAATCAGCCCGTCCACCAGTTGATCCGCGACGCCAAGCTGAAGCCAATGGCACTCCAGGGTCCCCTGCATGCCAATGCGGTGGCAGCGGTCCTCGGCCTGCTCGGCGTCGCCAGGGGTCCAGGGTCTCTCCAGCAGGACCACATGCTTGGCCCGATGCAGGGTGAAGCCCAGGCCTCCAACGCCGTAGGTGCTGATCAGCAGCTGCTCGTGGCCAGCCTGAAAGCGATCCACCACACCTTGGCGCTCTGCGGCGGCCAGGCGTCCGGTCAGCAGGGCACCCCCCAGTCGCTGCTGCAACAACTGGGCCGCCGTCACAAAGGCCGTGAAGACCACAACGGCCTGCCCCTCGGCCTGCAGCCTGGCCAGCAGGGCGGCGGCGGCGGGGAGCTTGTACTCCGAGCCGATCTGACGCAGGGCGGTCAGTACGGCTAAGGCCTCGGCATCGCGGCGCACCAAACCCGCAGCGGCGCGGCGGCGATAGTCATCCACCTTCAGTTGCAGGCGGTGCTGAAAGCCCTGACCCTCCGCCTCCGACAGGCTGACGGGAAGCATCTGCCGGCGTTTCGGGGGGAGATCCAGACAGTCCTGTTTGCGGCGATGCAGCAGCAGGGGCCTGACCAGGCGCTGCAGCTCCGGCAGGTGGGTGGCCCCGGTCGCACTCCACTGCCGGGTGCCCGAGCGTTCATGCCAATGGCCAAGGCAGTAGCGCTCCTCGAAGGCGCGCTGGTCCTTCGCCAGGGGGTGGCCGATGGCCGCCAGCAAGGGGAACAGCTGCGCTGGGCGGCCGTTTTTCATCGGAGTGCCGCTGAGCAACCACGCCACCCGCAGCCGCGGATGGCGCGCCAGACGCAGGAAGGCCTGGGTGCGCGCAGCGGACAAGTTCTGGGCGTAGTGGGCCTCGTCCGCGATCAGAACCGTGCCGGCCTCCGGCAGCTCCTGTGGGAGCGCCGCCCAACTGAGCAGGGTGATCTGCAGTTGCAAGGCCGCCGCCTCCTGGCGCCAATGGCGATGGAGCCCCGTGGGAGCGATCACCACCACGCAGCAATCCGCCGCCCGGACCATCGCGCGCGCGGCCACAAGCGCCGTCAGGGTTTTTCCCAGGCCCATGGCATCGGCCAGCACCGCACCACGCCGCGCCAGCAACCAGCGCACCGCCGCCCGCTGATGGGCAAACAACTCCCGGCCGTCCGGCAAGGGTTCCGCTAATCCGGCGCTGGCAATCAGCTCGCGATGGGGCGGCAAGGGGGGCAGAGGCTGCTCGAGCCAGCTGCACCACTGGGGCAACGGCGGCTCCATCGCGAAGCGCTTGCCGAAGTGCTGACGCAGGACCAAGGCCGCTTCCAGCGGGAACTCCCAGCAGCCCTGCTTTGAGCGCCAAAAGCCTCGGGGGCGCACCGCCCTGAGCTGGGCCTGGGTGACCGCATCAAAGGGCAGAACCAACTCGATGGCCCCTGATGCTCCCAACCGCATCAGGCAGCGCGAGGTGCGTTGCTGGGCCGTCTGAGCTGGGGCAGCAACTCATAATTTAGCGAAGCTCAGGGCGGGCGCAACAGCTGCAATAAGCCTTGCAAAATGCATCGTTCGACACATTGACATCCCAGCCACTCAGGTCAGACTCCCTGCAACCGAATTATTCGGATGCACAGCAGGGATGCCGTTTTCCTTGAAGACTTGTGCCCCAAACTTCGTGTTCGCCGGTGGAGACAATCCCTCCACACTTACACCGGAAAAACGTGCATCTACTGCGGCAAACCTTCTGAGTCTATTGATCACGTTTTTCCGCAAAGTCGCGGCGGCTTAAGCGTGACAGAAAACTGCGTTCCCGCTTGCCTGGCCTGCAATGGCCGCAAGAGCGACGCTGACGCTTTCGAGTGGTACCGGCAGCAGCGCTTCTACGACCCCCGCCGAGCCATGGCCATCCGCGCCTGGACCGACGGTGACCTGCGCCTGGCCCTGCGCCTGCTGCAGTGGGCCAGCCCCGGGGCCATTCCCGCGCCCGCAGCGCCTGACTCCGGCTTCAATCCCATGCAGCCGTACCTGCAGGCCGCCTAAGTCACCAGATCCGGCAGGCCGCAGCGCCGTTATGGCGCTGGCAAATCTCCGCCTGAGCCTGGGGCTGGTCGGGAGCCAGCAGCAGGGCCGAGAACAGCGTCAGCGCCAAAGCCGTCAGGCCAATCAGGCGACGCGGGGCGCCAACCCGCGAACGCCGCCGAGGACGCACGCGCCCAGGGACCTGGCCCACGAAGGAGGACGCAAGCGGGGCGGGGAAGCAAGATGCAGTCATTGATCAGCGGGTGAGCAATACAGGTGTACTCATGACGGCTCGTGGTGTCAACCCCTCCTCCCGCGTGCTGGTCCTCGGCGGGGGATACACAGGCCAGCGCTTTGCCGATGCAGCCAGAGCGCGCGGGGCCCAGGTCTGGCTGACCTCGCGCTCGATCAAAGAGGGATCTCAATGGCTGCACTTCAATGCGGGCGAGGGGGCCGTCCCGCAGCTTCCTGAAGGCCTCAGCCATGTGCTGATCACCCTTCCGCCCAACAAGAACGGCGAGGACGACGCCTACAACCTTCTGGGGGAGTCCCTCCGGCACCAGCCCCTCCAGTGGGTGGGTTACCTATCGACCACGGGGGTCTACGGCGACACCCAAGGACGCTGGGCCGATGAACAGAGCCCGACAGAGCCAGGCCTGCGCCGCAGCCAATCCCGCCTGCAGTGCGAGCAACGCTGGCTGGCCAGCGCTCTCCCCCTACAGAGTTTTCGGCTGCCCGCGATCTACGGACCGGGTCGTTGCCCGTTCCAGCAGCTGCAACAGGGCCAGGCCCGCTTGATCCACAAGCCCAAGCAGGTGTTCTGCCGGATCCATGTCGATGACATCGTTGGCGCCTTGCTGCACTGCTGCGGCCTACCCCCGGAGGCCAGGCCAGCGGTGCTCAACGTCAGCGACGATCTGCCCTGCCCCTCGAGTGAAACGCTCGGCTATGCCGCCCACCTGCTGGGTTGCAAATTGCCAGCCGTACGCAACTTCCGCGACGCCCAGGCAGAGATGAGTGCGATGGCCCTGAGCTTCTGGGCCGACAACCGCCGCGTCAGCAATGCGCGGCTGTGCCAGGACCTGGGCTACCAACTGCGTTACCCCAGCTATCGGGAAGGATTTGCCGCCAGCTGGGAGGAGGAGCAGAACCGTCCCAAGTGATGGAATAACCCTTAGATGCGGTTTGCGCCTGAACCCGCCGGACCTTGATCCGGGTCCGGAACGAACGGCACCCCGGCATCGTGGAAGAGACGATTCCAGTGCAACTCCACCCAGCCGTTCTGCACACCCTTCACCAGGGCAAAGCCCATCCCGATCAGCAACAGCCAACGCAACATGGGTGATCCGCCAAGCGACAGCAACGCTAAGCGCCCCCGCTTGATCGTCTCCCTTGGCGATCCCGCCGGCATCGGAGGCGAGGTCACGCTCAAAGCCCTGGCCCGCTGGACCCCCGCTGGCCAGCCGCCGCTGCTGGTGGGTTGCCGCCGCTGGCTGGAGGAGACCTACACGCAACTCAAGGGGCAGACAGACGCCCCCCTGGCGGACCCCGCCCAGCTCGAGGTGGTGGATTGCCCGCTCGAGCAACCCGTGAAACCAGGGACCCCCAGCGCCATCAGTGGTGAAGCCAGTTTCCGCTGGCTCACCCAGGCCGTTGAGCTGGTGCAACGGGGCTCCGGCCAAGCCCTTGTCACTGCCCCGATCGCCAAACAGCACTGGCACGCAGCGGGCCATGACTACCCCGGCCAAACCGAACGCTTGGCTGAACTGGCTGGAGCCAAGGAAGCCTCGATGCTCTTCACCGCCCGCTCCCCCCAGAGCGGCTGGCGGCTCAACACCCTGCTCGCCACCACCCACATTCCGCTTCAGCAGGTTCCCCAAGCCCTGAACCCTGAGCGGGTGCGCGCCAAGCTCGACGTCTTACTGGCGTTTTGCCGTCGCTTTCGCCACGAGCCGACCCTGGCCGTCGCAGGACTCAACCCCCATGCGGGCGAGGCCGGACGTCTTGGACGAGAGGAGCGGGACTGGCTTGAGGCCACGCTTGAGGAGTGGAGCGCGCGGCACCCTGAGGTCACCCTGCTGGGGCCACTTCCACCTGACACCTGCTGGCTGAGCGCGGGCATGGCCTGGCAGCAGGGCGGAGGCGCTCCCGATGGCTTCCTCGCGCTCTACCACGATCAGGGCCTGATCCCCGTCAAGCTGCTGGCCTTTGACCAGGCGGTCAACACCAGCCTGGGCCTGCCCTTCCTGAGGACCTCACCGGATCACGGAACCGGGTTCGACATCGCCGGCCTTGGCATTGCCCGCGCAGCCAGCATGGTGGCGGCCTTGGAGGCCGCTGAGGAATTGGGCTAGGCGGGTTTCACCCGCATCAGCACCTGGCCAAATTCAACCGGGGTGCCGTTCTCGACCAGGATCTCCACCACCTCACCGCTCACCTCGGACTCGAGCTCGTTCATGAGCTTCATCGCCTCGAGGATGCAGACGGTCTGGCCGACATTGATCTTGGCGCCGAGCTCCACGAATGCCGACTCGCCGGGAGCGGGGGAGCGGTAGAAGGTCGCCACCATCGGAGCGGTGATCTCAATCAGATCACTGCGGGCCGCAGCGGCGGCCGGGGGAGCCGCGGAGGGGGCAGCGGCAGGTGTGGCTGCAGCGGGAGCCGCAACCGGAGCGGCGGCCTGCATCACAACCTGGGGCTGGACCCCGGGAAGATTGCGACGCAATTCCAAGCGGAAGTCATCACCTTCGAGCTTGAGCTCTTGGATGTCGCTGTCCCCAAGCAGGGCAATCAGCTCACGCAGCTGGTTGTGGTCAAGTTGCATGGGATCAGTTCTCGCGGCCCAGGTAGCTGTCGGTGCGGGTGTCGATCTTGATCTTTTCGCCGATCGAGAGGAACAAGGGAACCATCACCTGAGCGCCGGTCTCGACGATGGCGGGCTTGGTGCCGCCCGTGGCGGTATCGCCCTTCACACCGGGGTCAGTTTGGGTGATTTCCAGAACAACGGAATTCGGGAGTTCCACTTCCAAAGGCTTCCCGTTCCAATAGACGACATTCACCTCCATGCCTTCCTTGAGGTACTTGCGCTGATCGCCGATCTGCTTGG
>NZ_JAFMKL010000094.1:0-6427 GCF_017852955.1 Vulcanococcus sp. DEBay_Sum22DG08_74 | reverse complement strand
AGCGGTGGGGCGAGCCCTTGAGCAGGTTGAGCTTGGAGGCCTCGGTTTTGGCCGCGAACATCATGAAGATGGTCAGCATGCAGCGGGCCGAGATCGCCTCGCAGTCGATGAAGCCCAGGGCGTAGGCGATCGGATTCCACATCCGGCGAATGCTCTGCTCGCTGCCGCCGTGGCCCAGGAACCACTGCTGGAAGCTGATGCGATCGAGATCGCGAATCACCTTCATCGCCCCCTCGTAATCCACCAGACCGCGGACGATCGGGCTGGTGCCCAGGGCCAGGGCATTGCGCAGCTTGTCCAGCCAGTCGAGCTGCGGCGTGGTGAAGAAGGCCTTCAGGCCGTTAAAAGGTGCGCCGAGGGCAAAGCGGAAATCCAGCTCCCGCAGATCCCCACCCGAATTGACGAACAGGTGGGTGTGGTCCTTGGGCAGCAGATTGTCGATCGCCCCCACCTTGCGCAGCAGGGCGAAGAGATTGGCGTAGTTAAAGAAGAAGACGTGCAGGCCCATCTCAATGTGGTTGCCGCCGTCATCCACCCAGCTGCCGACCTTGCCGCCCATGAACGGGCGCGCCTCATAGAGGTCCACCTGGTGGCCAGCCTCCACCAGATCCACCGCCGCCGCCAATCCGGCCAGACCCGCACCCACGATGGCGACCCGCACCCTTGTTCTCCCACGAATGGGGTGACTCTATGGAGACGGGCGTCTCGGCAGGGGGAGGAGAGCCTCCATACAGTGGGGGCATAGGCATGGCCCCGATGACCAGCGAGACCGCCACTCCAGTCGCGACCCACACCGGCAAGGACGGCAAGGGAATCCTGATCACCGAGCCGGCGATGAAGCAGCTGGCGACCCTGCTTCCGGCCCAAGGGGAGGGGAAGGTGCTCCGCGTCGGCGTGCGCTCCGGCGGCTGCAGCGGCATGAGCTACACGATGGATTTCATCGATGGCAGCGAGATCCGCGAGGACGATGAGCGCTACATCTACGAGCCCAGCGGCGCCCCCAGCTTCACCGTGGTGAGCGACCCCAAGAGCCTCCTCTACATCTATGGGATGCAGCTGGACTTCTCCAGCGCGCTGATCGGTGGGGGCTTCAACTTCACCAACCCCAACGCCACCCAAACCTGCGGTTGCGGTAGCTCCTTCGCGGTCTGACCCCCCTCGGGTGCGAATCTGAGCTCACGAAACGGCACGCCCTCCGCCATGACCGCCACTGACGCGCCCTCTCTGTTTGAGCAGGCCCTGAAGAGCTACAACGAGGGCGCTCCGCTGTCTGAGGTGATCGCCAGTTTCCAGGAGATCACCCAACAGGACCCTCGGCTGTCTGCGGGCTGGACCTGCCTGGCCTGGCTGCAACTGCTGGACAACCAGGCGCAAACGGCCCTGCGCTCGGCCCGGATGGCGGTCAAGCTCAACCCCCAGGACCCACAGGCCCGGATCAACTTGAGCCTGGCGATGCTCGAGAACAACGTCAAAGGCGTTCGAGAGCACATCGAGCTGGTTCAGCGCGTGCGGCTGATGGCCCCTGAGATCGGCGAAGAACTGGACAACTCCATCGCCGATGGCCTGGCCCGTCGCCCCGACTGGCAGGCCCTGCAGAAGGTCAAAGCTTGGCTGCACGGTTGATGGATCAGCAGGGTCAGCGGCGCGTTCTGCTGCTGAGCAACGGCCACGGCGAAGACCTCAGCGGTGCCCTGATCGGCACGGCTCTCCAACAGCAGGGCTGCAGCGTTGAAGCGCTGCCCCTGGTGGGCCACGGCCAGGCCTACGTCCAGGCGGGCATCACCACGCGCGGCAAGACCCGCGAATACAGCACTGGAGGCCTGGGCTACACCAGCCTGATCGGACGCATCACCGAGGTCGTGCAAGGGCAGGTGCTCTACCTGCTCAGCCGGCTACTGCTGCTGCTGCGCATTGGCCATCGCTACGACCTGATCCTGGTGGTGGGCGATGTCATCCCAGTGCTGGCGGCCTGGTTGAGCCGCAGGCCGATGGCGACGTACCTGGTGGCCTACTCCAGTCACTACGAGGGACGCCTGCAGCTGCCCTGGCCCTGCGGCGGCTGCCTCAAATCCAAGCGATCGCTGGCGATCTACAGCCGCGATCAGTTGACCGCCAGCGACCTCAGCGAGCAGCTGCAGCGGCCGGTGCAGTTTTTTGGCAACCCCTTCTTTGATGGAGCCCTGGGCGCCAGCGAAGGCCTCGCCGGTGCCCCGCGCCAGCGGCTGGGGCTGCTGCCCGGCAGCCGCCTGCCGGAGGCCCTGCACAACCTCGAGCTGATGCTGCGGGTGCTCGAACGCCTGCCAGAAGCCCTGCGTCCGCCGCAACGGCTGGGATTACACGCTGCCCTGGTGGGGAAACTGACGCCCCAGGAGGTCGCCCCCCTGGCCAGTCGCCTGGGCTGGCGTCTGGAGCTCGAGAGCAGCAGCCGCTGCAGCCTGCAGCGGGGCCCCCTGCACCTGCAACTGGAATGGGGTCGCTTTGCCGCGGTGATCCAACAGTGCGACCTGCTGCTCTCGATGACCGGAACCGCTGCCGAGCAATGCGTGGGGCTGGGCAAGCCGGTGCTGCAGCTCGTCGGAGAGGGGCCGCAATTCACTGAGAACTTCGCGGAGGCCCAGCGGCGTCTACTGGGGCCGGGACTGTTCTGTGCCCCCGGCAATGGGGGAAGCGAGGCGCAACTGCGGGGCACCGCTGAGCTGCTGGAGCAACTGCTGAACCGGCTGCTGAGCGATCAGCGCTGGCATGAGGAACTGCGGCAGCTTGGCGAGGAGCGGATCGGCAGCGGCGGCGGTGCCGCCAAGATGAGCGCTGATTTGTTGGAGCGTCTGGCGCAGCGCCATGGCTGAAGCGACCCCACCCAGCACCGGCCAACGCCTCAAGGGCTATCTGGATGCGGTGCTGGTGGCGGACGTCTTCGTGGTGATCGCCGGCGCCATCTGGTTTGGGGTGGCGGTGGTCTGCCACAGCCGCGGCATCGAGGCACCCCTGAACCTGTTTCAGACCCTCTGGGAGCCGCTCTTCACCCCAGCCATCGGACTGCTGATGGGAGCGGCGATCCTCAGCGGAATCCTGGGCTGGGCGCTCAAGTGGTGGCGCGCTCGAGAGCAGCGCTGAGCTCCCCGTCTTCAAAGACAAAACCCTGCTGCTGCAGGCGCTCCGGCAGGACCTGCTGACCCTCGAGCACCACCTTGGCGCCATCGCCGAGCAGCAGCTGCAGGATCGGCGCTGGCACCGGCAGCAGGCTGGGGCGCCCGAGGGCCTGACCGAGGGCCGCCGCGAAGCGGGCCATGCTGCAGGGGGCTGGGGCCACGGCGTTGTAGGCACCCTGATAGGCGGGATTGGCCAGGGCCTCGGCGATCAGGCGGCAGAGGTCCTGGCGGGTGATCCAGCTCATCCACTGCTGGCCGTTGCCAATCGGTCCGCCAAAGCCCATCCGGAAGACCGGCAGCATCTTGCCCAGGGCACCGCCGTCGGCGCCGAGGACAATCCCGATCCGCAGAATCACCACGCGAGCAAAGCTTGAGGCCGCCTCGGCTTCCTTCTCCCAGGCCTGGCAGAGCCCGGCCAGGAAGTCACTGCCCGCGGGGCTGGTTTCGCTGAAGCGCCCGGTCTCGCTGGTGCCGTAGTAGCCGATGGCCGAGCCACTGATCAGGGTCTTGGGGCGCTGGCCTTCGGGGAGCGCCTGCATGGCAGCCACCAGGGCACGGGTGGTGTGGATGCGGCTGCTGCTGAGCAGGGCCCGGTGGGCGTCGCTCCAGCGCTTCTCGGCGATGGGCTCACCCGCCAGGTTGATCACCGCCTCACTTGCGGCCAGGGCCTCTTGCACCGCGGGCAACTGCCAGGTGGCCGCCTGAGCGGGGTCCGCCTGAAGACGCTGCAGTTGGGGGGACCGCACGGCCGCCAGAGGTGCGCTGGAGCGGCTGAGCAGCACCAATTGATGGCCCGCCGCGAGCAGCTGCGGCACCAGGGCCCGGCCGACAAAACCACTGCACCCCACCAGCAGAATCCGCACGCGCCCAGAGCCCTTGAACTGGGGCCAAGGCTAGGGACCCTCTGGAACTCCGAGCGGGAACTAGCCTGGCGGCTACCCGACCTCATTGCCATGGCCGAAGCGACCGCCATCAAGAAAGGGGCCCTGGTGAAGGTGAATCGCGCGGCCTACGGCGGCAGCCTGGAGTCCAAGGCCAGCGACACCACCGCACCGGACTACCTCTTCGAGGGCCCGGCTGAGGTGCTGCTGGTGAAGGGGGACTACGCCCAACTGCGCTATCGCCGTCCGGTGCCCGATGTCTGGCTGCGGCTGGATCAGCTGGAAGCCTTCAACTAAAGGTCCAGTCGCCGGCGCTCCGCCTGCAGCCGGGTGCGCCGTTGCTTGGCTTCCCGCAACATCTCGCGGCCGTCGTGGAGGTAGTTGTCGACGTAGCCCATGGTGTAGCGCTCCAGTTCGACCACGGCGTCTTTGACCTGGGAGAGGCAGTGGTAGACGCTCAGGCTGAAGCCCTGGGCTGAGGCCGGTGCGGCCATCGACCGATAGAGCGTCTCCACCTTCTCGAGCTTGGCCTGGCTCTGCTCGAGGTAGCTGCAGAAGGCCTCCATCAGCTGGTCGTCGTAGGGGTCGGCCGAGAGCGCCTTGAATTCAGCAGGGAAGGGATTGATCACCTGACCCAGCAAGCGATCGATGGGTCCGTAGACCGTCTGCAGCCAGAGCAGCAGGGCCTCATCACCGCGAGCTGATTCCGCCGTGGCCTTGCGGGCCGCCCGGCCCGCCGCTGCGGAGCGCACCGTGGATTCATGGCTGCTGACGACGCGGTGGCGGTCGTGTTCAGCGCGGCGCTCCCGATCCCGCAGGACCTCCCAGGCCGCGTTGATCGCCAGGATCGCCTCTTCATCGCCCCCGGCGTCGGGGTGGTGCTGTTTGACCAGGGCCCGGTAGGCCGCCTTGATCTCCGCGCCACTGGCTGAAGCCGCCACACCGAGCACCGCATAGGGATCGCGGGCGGACTGGGGCATGCATCTCAGGCCAGAGCTGCACCCATCCTTAAACAGCAAAAAGCCCCCCGCCAAAGGCGGAGGGCCAGGGGTGCCCTGAGGACAATCAGAAGCGGAAGGTAGTCATCACCAGGCCGCCAAAGACGTTGTCCTTGGCGTTGTACGCACCGCTGCTGGTGTTGACCTTGCCGTACTGACCGTCGAGGTTGTTGATGTAGTAGATCGCCGGCTTGACCGAGATGTTGTCGGAGACCTGGTACTCGTACCACCACTCCCACATGGTGTTGGAGTCCATCGGGGTGCTGGCGCCAGCGACGGTGCCGATGGAGCCGCCGCCGTTGTCGCTCACGTAGGGGGCCTGACCGACGGCCATGCCGGCCTTGTTGCCCTTGCGCAGCGCATCGTTCCACTGCAGACCGACCATCCAGGACTGGGTCTTGGCCCAGTTGTCGGTGCGGTAGGGGATACCGCGGAAGGTGGCGTTCTCCGAGTTGGTGGAACCCCAGCCGAGGCTCACGGTCGGGATCCAACCGGTGTTCTCGGGGATCCAGTAACCGCTGACGCCATAGCTGTTGTTGGCGCCGGTGCGGCCGACATCGAAGCCGTAGGGGGTGGCGCGGTGCAGCTTGGAGTTTTGGGCATAGGTGTAGGCAGCAGCAATGCCGTAGTTGCCACCGATCAGCGGGGTGTTCTGACCCAGGTAGCCCAACTGCGTCACCGAGACGCTGTTGGAGCCATTGGTCATGATGCCGCCGGTGCTGGGGTTGCCGTCGGACCCATCAGCGGAGACGTAGTTGCTGCTGATGGCGAGTCCTTTGACACCAAGCAGCTTTTTGTAGGTGCCACCGAAGCCGGCGCCGAAACCGCTCTTGTTGTAGACGCCCGGTGAGCCCGCGCGGGTGAAGAAGTCCAGCAGACCCGTCTTGTAGACCGAGGGCACACCGATGGCGAGCATGCCGGGGTCATCGATTCGCACCCGAGGACCCACGTTGAACTTGAGCTTCTCGCCCACAGGGAAGGCATAGAAGAGACGGTTCACGCCAACAACGTTTGGACCAGCTTGTTCCTGGAAGGCAGGATCGAGCTTGAGCAGACCGTAGTTGTAGGCGCTTTCTTGGAAATTACCGGCACGCAACAGGGTGCGCAGCAGGTCCTTACCGGTGAAGCTGGTGTCGAGATACAGGCGCTGGTCGTAGTTAAACGTGGTGGCACCACGATTCGCTTTTTTAAACGCCGTTGTGTAGGGAGTTCCTACATCACCAGCGGCCGTATTCGTGCCGGTGAAGCTATTCGCACCAACCACAAATCGGCTATAGCCGCGCAGCTTGGTGGTGGTGGAGAACTGAGTGGCCTGCAGTTCACCGACCTTGGCCTCGAGGCCATCGACACGGCCGCGGGTGATGGCGAGCTCACGCTCGAATTCCTTCATCAGGCGCTT
>NZ_JAFMKL010000017.1:0-26314 GCF_017852955.1 Vulcanococcus sp. DEBay_Sum22DG08_74 | reverse complement strand
CAATCCGCAGGGCGTTGGCGATCACCGTCAGCCCCATGCCCACGGCCGGACAACTGGGGAAGACGCTGGCATCAGCGACATAGAGGTTGGCCAGCTCATGGCTCCGCCCCTGGAGATCCACCACCGAGGTCGCCGGATTGGAGCCCATGCGGCAGGTGCCGCAGACACTACCCATCACCGTCAGAGGAGCCTCACCGCGGGGGTGCGTTGGAGCGGGCTTCACCACATGGCAAAGGGGGTCGTTCTCCACCTTCTTCAAGGTGTCGATCCAGCGATAGACCAAGCGGTCATGGGCCTCGCGGTTGTTCGGGAGGTAGTGAATCTGGAGATGATTCCCCCGCAGGGTCACCCGGTTGTGGGCATCGGGCAGAACCGGGCTCATCGCCCACCAGGTCACCGATCGGGCAGCCAATTGCTCCAGGCCAAAGTTGGGCATCAACTTGGTCACCAGGGAGAGAACCGGTGGGGATTCCGCAAACAGGGCGTCCTGCAGAACACCGCCGCCACTGGCAATCGAGCCCAGGGGGAAGCTGACATTGCTGTCGCCCCAGAGGTAATCCGTGATGCCCAGGCTGCGGCCGTAGCGACCGGAATTGGCCGCCGCCGCCAGCTGAATAATCGACGTCAGCTGGGGCTTCATCAGATTGCGGCCCACCTGATCAGAGCCGTTGGCCAGTCCGCGGCTGTGGTGCTCGGTCGCTGAGCGCAGCAGGATCGCAGCACTGTTGATGGCGCCTGCGGCCAGAACCACCAGATCGCCACTGAACAACCAGGCGTGACCGTCGACCTCCGCCTCGACCGCACGCACCTCATTGCCGCTGGGGTTGACGTGCAGGCGGCGCACCTTGACGCGATCACGGACGCTGACATTGCTGGCCTGTTTCGCCAGATCCACGCCGAACAACTCCGCATCACCCGTGGGGTCCTCAGCGGATTCCGACCAACTCAGCGGCAGGGCATAGGGGTGGGTCCCCTGGCGCTCCAGCGCTGCCCTGAGCTCAGCCACCCAGGGCTCAAAGGACCTCGGGCGATGGCCATAGGGCCCAGTGCGACCAGGCTCAGTCGGGTCGACACCGGCTTCGCCGTGGACCCGATAGAGCGCTTCGGCCCGGTCGTAGTACGGGGCGAAATCCTCGTAGCTCAGCTCCCAATTCGGAGCCGTCCCCTCCTGCAGAGGGAGGCCGCCAAACTCGCGCTCGCGCATGCGCTCGAGAACGCCGCCCCAGATCTTGCTGTTGCCACCCAAGGCATAGATCGTCTGGGGCGAGAAGGGATCCCCATCGGTCCCAAACCACTGCTCACCAGGGTGGTAGCGGTCCTTGCGGAACAAGTCGACGTCCGCGACGTTCTGATCCGCCAGGGGCATCACCCCACCGCGCTCCAGCAGCAGGATGCGCTTGCCCGAGGCCGCCAACTGTCCAGCGATCGTCCCGCCAGCAGCACCGCTGCCGATCACGATGACGTCGTAGTGAATGTCGTCAATGATCATGGTTCTTGGGCTACTGCCAGACGTAGATCAGCAAAAAGAGGATGATCCAGATGACATCCACGAAGTGCCAGAACAAGGACGTGGCCTGAACTCCCTGTTCCCCGCCGCTGTAATTGCCGGGGATGAATGACTTCACCAACATCAATCCCATCAACAGGATTCCCGTCGCCACATGGAGGCCGTGGAAACCGGTCAGGAGATAGAACGTGCCACCAAAGGTTCCCGAGGTGAAGCCAAACTTCAGGCCGCCCCATTCCACGGCTTGCCCAAAGAGGAAGTAGGCCCCCATGGCCATGCTCAGCAGCCAGAACCCCCGGAAGAGAGCCATGTTCTCTTTGGCCTTGAAGTGCTCAGCCAGGGCGATCGTCCCTGAACTGGACACCAGGACCACGGTGTTCACCAGCGGCATCTTCCACTCCAACCCCTCGACCCCAGGGGGAAGCCAGTCGAGGGCTGAGGTCTTCAGCAGGGCATAGCCGCTGAAAAAGGCCAGAAAGATGACGCTTTCTGAGCACAGAAAAATGATGAAGCCGGTGAGGTTGTGCTTGGGATGCAGCTCCAACTCAGCCTGAGGGGTCGTCGTCGTCATTGCGCCGCCTCCTGCAGCACCAAGGCGCGCTCCAGCTCAGCCTGGTGTTGCACCAGCGGTTCGCCGCTGCCATAGCCGTAGGGACGCGCAATCACCGTGGGGACCTCCTCCCCAAAGTTGTCCTCCGGCGGCGGAGAGGGCAACAACCACTCCAGTCCGATGGCATTCCAGGGGTTATGGGTGGCCTTAGGACCACGGATCCAGGAGCTCACCATATTGAGCAGGAAGGGAATGATCGAGACCCCCAGCAGAAAGGCCCCCAGGCTGGCGATCACGTTCCAGAAGGTGAATTCAGGGTCGTAGCTCGACACCCGCCGCGGCATCCCCATCAGACCCAAGGGATGCATGGGCAGGAAATTCAGATTGGCCCCCACAAAGGTGAGCAGGCAGTGCAATTTGCCGAGACCTTCGTAGGGCATGCGCCCGGTGAACTTCGGGAACCAGTGGTAGATCGCCGCAAAGATCCCCATCACCGCGGCCCCGTAGATCACGTAATGGAAGTGACCGACGACGAAGTAGGTGTTGGAGACGTGAATATCGATCGGCACCGTGGCCAGCATGATCCCGGTGATGCCAGCAAAGACAAAGTTGAAGAGGCCCCCCAGGCAAAACAGCATCGGGGTCGTCAGGCGTAACTTCCCGCCCCAAAGAGTGCCCAGCCAGGCAAAGACCTTCACCCCCGTTGGCACGGCAATCAACATGGTGGTGACCATGAACAGATTGCGCATCCACTGCGCCACACCACTGGTGAAGAAGTGGTGAACCCAAACAATCAAGCCCAGGCCAACAATGATGAAGGAGGCAAAGGCGACGTAGAGGTAACCAAAGAGTGGCTTCCTGGAATACACCGGAAACAGCTCTGAGAAGACCCCAAAGACCGGCAGGATGATCACATAGACCGCCGGATGGGAATAGAACCAGAAAAAGTGCTGATAGAGCACCGGATCACCACCACCCTCAGCCCGGTAAAAGCTGGTGCCGAAGTTCAGGTCCATCAGCAACATGATCGCCCCGCCCGTGAGCGCGGGCAGGCCAATCAATTGCAAGGACTGGGCCGCAAAGGCGGTCCAACAAAACACAGGCATCCGGGTCAGGGTCATCCCCGGGGCCCGCATGCGCAGGATTGTCGTCACAAAGTTGATCGCACCCATGATCGAGGACACCCCCGATAGGGCCACGGCCGTAATCCAGAGGCCCTCGCCATTGAAGAGGTGTCCCGCCGGGTTCTGAAGACTGACGGGCGGATAACTCCACCAGCCGGCGTAGGCCGGACCACCTGGGACAAAAAAGCTGGCGATCAAAATCGATCCAAAGATCGGAACCAACCAGAAGGCCACCGCATTCAGACGCGGGAAGGCCATGTCGGGCGCACCGATCATGGTTGGAATCAACAGATTATTGAGACCGTTGAGGACCGGAAAGATGAACAGGAACAACATGATTGTTCCGTGCATCGTGTAGATGCCGTTGTAGACCGAGCGATCAACCAGATCGGCGGCAGGTGTAATCAGCTCCCCGCGGATGACCATGGCCAGCAGGCCACCGATCAAGAAGAAGAAGAAGGCCGTAACGATGTACTGGATGCCAATGACCTTGGCGTCCGTGCAAAAGCCGAAGTAGCGCTTCCAGCTGCTCTGCGGTGGCGGTTCAGGGGGAAAGGTGGCGATGGTCATCGGCTCAGGTCTCAGGCGTCATGGGGCTGATTGGGGTCTCCAGGGACATTCACCTGAGGGGGCGGAGCGGGAGGGACGGTCGCCCAGCCCGGGTTGGGCTTGGTCTGACGGATGGCGAACTCATCCACGGCAAGGCTCAGGCCCGGCTGCAGCGGTTGGCGCGCGGCCTGCTCGAGCCACTGCTGATGGGCCTGGGAGTTCTCCACCACCACATCGACCTGATTCGCGGCATGCCAGGTGCCACTGAACTGGGCATCCCGCAGGCGGTAGATCCCCTCGCGCGTTGGCGTGAGATTCAGATCAATCGCCCGGCCAGGAACCACGTCCTGTTTGATGCGGAAGGCGGGGATAAACAAGCTGTGGAGCACGTCCTCGGAGACCAACCGCAAACTCACCGGTTGATCCAGCTCCAGGTGCAGCTCAGTCGAAGAGACGTTGCTGCCGGGATAGCGAAACTCCCAGGACCATTGGCGGGCAATCACCTCGACCTGTTCAGCCGGCAAGCGATCGCCGGGATAGCCCCCCACCTCTTCTGTGGAATTGCGCAGATGGATGTGCTCCATCGGACCCAACATCCCCAACTTGTCGCTGGCGCGAATCGTCCAGAAGGCAATCGCCATCACCAACACAAAGGGAATAGCGGTCCAGATGACCTCCAACTTCGTGTTGCCTTCAATCGGGAAGGCGTCGCTGTCGTCGTACTTCTCGGCGCGGTTGAAGAGCACCACCCAGACCATCACCGAGACCACGCCAAAGAAGACGAAGGTGCCGATGGCGGTCTCCAAGCTGAACAGGTCATCCACCAACGGCGCCGCCGTTGAGGCCTGAACAGGAAGCCAATGGTGGGACTGCTGACCCATCCAGACGCTGAGGGCCAGGAGCAGAACAACCCAAACCAACCAGGCCAATAGAGCGGGCCGGGAGAGGCTGGGGCGGGGGGCGCTATTGCTCATCTCAGGGCAGGGCGGTGTGAAGGTCAGCGCCGGCCTGCAGCAACTGGTCAGCCGCGATGTGCACACCGAATTCAGCTGCCAACTGGGCGCCGAGGGTCCCGTGCAAACCCAGCAGCGCAAACATGCCGAGGCCGACTAGCAGGTAGAGCCACTGCACCTGCCGCCCCATATCGCGCCGCCAGAGATAGCGCTGGAAACCACGCCAAACGGTCATGGCCGTAATCACCGTGAGCAGCAGCACGCCGCCCACGCCATGCCAGAGCATCGTGGTCATGCTGCCGAGCCCAAAGGTGCTCACAACACCCGGCAGCGGGACGGCGGTGAGCATTTCGTAGAAGCCACTGGCGACGGTGAAAAAAGTCACCAGGCAGCAGGCCAGCAGGTTGTACCAACCGACGTCGTGAAAGCCCCCGCGGGTAATCGGAAGGGCCAAAAAGCGAAAGACCCGTTTTTCCAGGGGGTACAGAGCACCCACCACATCAAAGGCAATCGCAATCACAAACAAACCGATGGTGAGGTGCACCAAATTCGGATGAATGGGCAGGGCATAGGGCAAGCCATTCGGCCCTAACTCCCCCGCGATTTGATCAATGGGAGTGGCCTCTGGGCTGTAGGCCAAGGCCATCGCCTGAACGAGCATCAGATCAGCCCCTCCCGCGTGGCCGCCACCACCTTCACGGTGTGCAGGCCATAGGTCCAGATCAGCTTGTCGCCCAGGACCACCTGGACCATGATCAAGGCACTGACCAAGGCCCCAGCTCCGAGAAAGGAGAGCGGCAGGGCCGCAGGATTTCGGCTGCGCAGCACATAACGCCAGCCCGTCAACAGGGACAACACACCGGCCAGGGACCAGCCAATCGTGGTGTGAATATCAAGGATGTTGCGCGCTGCGCCATAGGGCGAGGCCAAACCGGCCTCCACCTGACCAAAAATGATCGCAACGAAGATCGCGCCCGTCGCGAATAACAAATTCCAGAAACTGGCTTCAAACAGCGCCGGGCGGCGCCAGATCACCCCGATCAGATCGAACACGAACCCGATCAGGGCCATGGCGATCACGAAATGCACCACGATTGGATGAATCGTGTCCATCCAAGGGAGGTTGTGATCGTTGAGCGGCGGCAGCAGCTCAAGCATGAAGAACGGGCCAGGGCTCAACAGTGATCAGCCTGGCCACGGCTTTTCAAACTGTCAGCCGATTTGTGATGAAGCGGAGGCGACCTGCCTAGCGTTCAAGGCAGTAACCGATGGCCATGGTCCGCCGCGTGCTCCTGGCAGGCTCCGGCCTGATGCTGATGGCGTTCCTTGTGCTTCATCTCATCGGCGTCGCCATTGCTCCTCTCGCGCCACTGCAGTTCGAGCACTACGCCAGCGCCCTGCATCACAGCTGGTGGCTGCCTGTCGTTGAGGGACTGCTGCTACTCGCGGCCGGCCTGCACGTCAGCCTCAGCCTGGGCAAAACCCTCAGCAACTGGAGAGCGGGAAACCATGCTCAGCTCCAGAGTCGACGTGGCGATCGTCTTGGCAGCTGGAGCGCCCGATTGCAACCCCTCGGCGGTCTCACCCTGCTGCTCTTCATCGCTGTCCACCTCAAACAGCTACGACTACCGCGACCAGCCCCTGGCCTCGAGCTCCTGCACTTGAGCGCAAGCCTCCAGTCCCCCATCACCCTGACCCTCTACGGACTGGCCTGCCTTGCCCTCGGACTGCATGTCGTCCAGGGCGGTGAGTCGGCACAGCGCAGCTTGGGAGTCCTCAATCCAGAGAATGCTGGGATCATCCGCAGGACGGCCCGCGCAGTGGGATTGATTCTTGGCCTGGGCTTCGCCGGTTCCGCCGGCTGGTTGGCCTTGCAGGGATGACGCCGATGAACGCCCTCAATCCTCGAATTCCCTCGGGTCCGGTTCGTGATGCCTGGACCAGAACCAAGGAAGAGCTGCCCCTGATCAGCCCACTGCGCAAGCGAGAGCTGACGATCCTGGTTGTTGGAACGGGCTTAGCTGGATCCTCGGCCGCAGCGACCCTGGCGGAGCAGGGTTACCGCGTGAAGGTGATCACCTTTCACGACAGTCCCCGCCGTGCCCACTCGGTCGCCGCCCAGGGCGGGATCAACGCCGCCCGGCCGGTTGCCGTTGACGGCGACAGCATCAGCCGACTGTTTAGGGATACCGTCCGCGGCGGCGACTTCCGCGCCCGCGAAGCGGGCTGTCACCGCCTCGCTGAAATCAGCAGCGCGATCATTGATCAATGCGTGGCCCAGGGGGTGCCCTTTGCCCGCGAGTACGGCGGCACCTTGGCCACCCGCAACTTCGGCGGCTCCCTGGTGAGCCGCACTTTTTATGCCCGTGGGCAGACCGGTCAGCAGCTGCTCTACGGCGCCTACCAGGCCCTGATGCGCCAGGTGCAACTCGGGCGGGTGGAACTGCTACCCCGGCGGGATCTGCTTGAGCTGATTCGCGTCGACGGGGTCGCCCGAGGGGTGATCTGCCGCAATCTGCTCAGTGGAGCCCTGGAAACCCACACGGGCCATGCGGTGGTGCTCGCCACCGGTGGCTACAGCAACGTCTACTTCCTCTCCACCAATGCCCTGAAATCCAACGCCAGTGCGATCTGGCGGGCCCATGAACAGGGGGCCCTCTTTGCCAATCCCTGCTTCACACAGATCCACCCCACCTGCATCCCCAGCGGCGATCCCTACCAGAGCAAGCTCACGCTCATGAGCGAGAGCCTGCGCAACGATGGCCGCGTCTGGCTGCCGCAACGCCGCCAGGACAGCCGTGATCCAGAGACCATTCCTGAGACCGAGCGGGACTATTTCCTCGAGCGCCAATACCCCAGCTACGGGAACATGGTCCCGAGGGATGTGGCATCCCGCAGGGCACGGGAGCTCTGCAATGAAGGCCAAGGTGTGGGCCCAGCCGGTCGCTCGATCTACCTGGATCTTCGCGATGCCATCCGAGAGAGCGGCCGCGATGTCATCGAGAAGCGCTACGGCAACCTTCTGGAGATGTATGAGCGGATTAGCGGCGAAGACCCGTACGCCAAGCCGCTCAAGATCTACCCCGCACCGCACTACACGATGGGCGGGCTTTGGGTTGACTACCACCTGATGAGCTCCATTCCTGGGCTCTTCGTGCTCGGGGAAGCCAACTTCTCTGAACATGGGGCCAACCGCCTTGGCGCCAGCGCCCTGATGCAAGGCCTCGCAGACGGCTACTTCATCGCACCAGCCACCGTCACCGCATGGCTGGCGAGTCACAGCGGACCGCTGGTCACGCAAGACCATTCGGCCTGCCGGGAAGCCCTGGCGGCTGCCCAGACACGAATTGCCAGCCTGGTCGCCACGAAAGGGGACACCCCAGTCGATCAATTCCACCGTCAGTTGGGCCTGACGATGATCGAGCGCTGCGGCATCAGCCGTGATGCCGCTGGACTGAGCCAGGGACTCCAGGAGGTCCGTGAACTCGAGCAGGACTTCCGCGCGCGGGTTCGCATTCCAGGCGGCGCCGAGGGACCCAATCTCGAATTGGAAAAAGGGCTTCGGTTAAGCGACTTCTTTGGCTTAGCCCAGTTGATGCTCCGGGACGCCCTGGCCCGCGAAGAATCCTGTGGGGCCCACTTCCGCGAGGAGCACCAAACCCCAGAGGGTGAAGCCCAGAGAGATGACGAGCACTTCGCCCACATCGCCGCCTGGGAGTACCAAGACGGTGCCGACCCCTTACGTCACAGCGAACCTCTGCAGTTCACAGCCCTGCAACCCAGCACCCGCAGCTACCGATGACGCCCACCCTCTCTCTCACGCTGAGGATCTGGCGCCAGGAGCACCAGCAGACCAAGGGCACCTTCCAGACCTACACGCTCCAAGGCCTCAGCCCCGACCTTTCTTTGCTGGAGGTGCTGGATCAGTTGAACGATCAGCTCATTCGCAGCGATGAGCGCCCGATCTACTTCGAGCACGACTGCAGGGAAGGGATCTGCGGCAGTTGCGGATTCCTCGTCAATGGCCAGGCCCATGGCTCCCAGCGGGCGACGACTGTTTGCCAGCTCTACGTCAGGGAGTTCCAGGACGGAGAAACCGTGACCTTGGAACCCTGGCGCGCTGCGGCCTTCCCTCTCCTTCAAGATCTGGCGGTTGAACGCTCAGCCCTGGACCGGATCATTGCCGCCGGCGGCTACTGCTCGATCAACACCGGGCAGGCACCCGACGGGAACGCGATGTTGATCGGACAGGAGCAGGCTCTGTCCGCCTTTGAAACAGCCACCTGTATCGGCTGTGGCGCCTGCGTTGCCAGTTGCCGCAATGCCTCGGCGAGCCTCTTCACCGCCGCCAAGTTGGCTCACCTCGGCCAGCTCCCCCAGGGACAACCCGAACGGCGCTCACGGGCGCGTTCGATGCAGGCCGCGATGGAGCAGGAAGGATTCGGGAGTTGCAGCAGCAATCTCGAATGCGAAGCCGTCTGCCCGAAAGAGATTTCAGCGGACTGGATCAGCTGGATGAACGGCGAAGCTCGCTAAGAGCAGTCAGTGGGACCAGAGGGACTTGAACCCTCACAACGTTGCCGTCTGCGGATTTTAAGTCCGCTGCGTCTACCAATTCCGCCATGGTCCCGGCGCAGACCATCTTAGATTTGCCGGGACGTTGCACCATCGCCGTGCCGCTGCCCGGGTTCCTCAGTTCCCTCACCAATGAGACCCTGCTGGTGCTGGCCGCCTACGGGGCACTGGCCGGTGCCTACCTGGTGGCAGTCCCCCTGGCTCTGATGGCTTGGATGACCAAGCGCTGGACCGTGATGGGCAAGATCGAGCGCACGGCGGTCTATGGACTGGTGTTCCTGTTCTTCCCCGGACTGATCGTCTTCGCCCCCTTCGTGAATCTGCGTTTGCAGGGCCAGGGCAACACTTAATGGGATCCGGCATCACACGCGGCAAGGCGCTTCTGGCCGGCCTGGCCATCTTTGGCATCGGCGGTATCGGTTACTGGGGCTTCCAAGCCGCTGGCTTTGAAGGGTTTAGTGCGGGCATTGCCGCCCAGGCCCTCCTGGTGGTCATCGTCCTGGTCTGGACGGGCTCTTACTTGTTCCGGGTCGTGACCGGAAACATGACCTACATGGAGCAGCGCCGCCGCTACCGCTCGGGTTACGACGCTGCCACCGACGAAGAGCTGCAGAAGCGTTTTGACGCCCTCAGCCCCGAAGAGCAAGAGAAGCTCATGCGGGAACTCGCCCAGGACAGCGAAGGCTGAGGCCATAGGCTCAGCTGCAGATCTCACGCTGCCGTGACCACCAGCACCCCGATCCAGCAGCGTTTTCAGAAGCTCAAGACCGAGGGCCGCTGCGCCTTGATGCCATTCCTGATGGCCGGCGATCCGGATCTGGAGCACACCCGCTCCACCCTCCTGGCCCTGGAGGCCGGCGGGGCCGACATGATCGAACTGGGGATTCCCTACAGCGACCCCCTGGCCGATGGTCCGGTGATCCAAGCCGCGGCCAGCCGAGCACTGGGCAGTGGGACCACCCCTGGTCGGGTGCTGGAGATGCTCCGCAGCCTCAAGGGCGAGCTCACCATCCCGGTGATCCTCTTCACCTACAGCAACCCCTTGCTGAACCGCGGCATGGAGACCTTCTGCCGCGATGCCGCAGCGGCGGGTGCCGCCGGCCTGGTGGTGCCTGATCTCCCCCTGGAAGAAGCAGAAAAGCTTTCGGCCATTGCCGAAGCGGCAGGGCTGGATCTCGTGCTGCTGGTGGCGCCCACCACCCCGAGCGATCGCATGGCCCGCATCGCCCAGGCCAGCCGCGGCTTCACCTACCTGGTCAGCGTCACCGGGGTCACCGGGGTCCGCACCACCCTGGAAAACCGGGTCGCCACCCTGGTGCATCAACTCAAAGGAATGGGGCCAACCCCAGTCGCCGTTGGCTTTGGCATCTCCGGCCCCGAGCAGGCGCGCCAAGTTCGTGATTGGGGCGCCGATGGCGCCATCGTCGGCAGCGCCCTGGTCAAGGTCATGGCTGAAAGCCACAGCCAGCAGGGGGACATTGCTGCTGCTGCGGGTCAGTTCTGCGGCCAACTGCGCCAGGCCCTCGACAACTAAGCGGCCAGCCCTCGATCCGCACGGCAGAATCAGCGCAGTTCGCCCCTGCGAGGGACCGTTTTCAATGGCGCTGCGCAACCGCCTCTCCCGTGGACTCCTTGGCGCCGCGCTGCTGGTCGCCCCCAGCGCCGCCCAGGCCGGCTGGAGTGAGTACACCTCCAACATCTCTGAGGTGGATGCCTGCAATCAGGCCCAGTACCTGATGCCCGAACAGGCCGTTCCTCAGCAATACGTGCTCAAAGTCAAGGACGGCAACTTCCGTTGCAAGGTGCGCTGGAGCGACAAAGCCGGCGCCGAACCCAGCAACCTGCCGGTGCTGCTGCCCGCCAAAATTCGCCAGCCGATCTTCGCCGGTGGCTGGCTGTAACTTGCTCGCACACGCCTGCTGATCCGTGCGCTTTGTTCTCTGGGGGACCTACTGCGAGAACGCGCTGGAGAAGCGCACCCCTTACCGCGAGGAGCATCTCGCGGGGCTGCAGCGCCAAAAGGATGACGGCGTACTGATCACCCTGGGGCCCACGGAAACCAGCAGCCACGTCTTCGGGATCTACGAGGCCGAGTCCAAGCAGCAGGTGGTGGATCTGCTCCACAACGATGTGTATTGGCGCCAGGGAATCTGGACGGCCCTCGAGGTCTACCCCTGGATCCAGGCCTTCTAGATCAAGCCTTCGGCCAACCGGCTTGGCTCTGCTGCCAGACCCACTCAGCCACCTGCTGGACACCGTCCTCACCCAGGGCCTCGACGTAGCCGCTCATCTGTCCCTGGCCCTGGGCAGCGATCGCCGCAATGGCCTCCTGGGAGGCAATGCCCTGGCGCTCTAGGGCCGCCAACTTCAAGGTTTTGCCGCGGCGAATGATGTTGCCGCCATTGAGGTGACAGCCCGCGCAGTGGAGCTCAAACAATTGGGCACCATCGGCCCAGGCCGGCTGCGCCACGCTCAAACCCAGCAGCAACACCAGAGCCAGCACCAGCCGGCGCAGCAACGCAAGGGACATCAGGTCAAGGGCAAGGGGGGCGCAGCGCGCCAAGCGTCAGTCTGACCGGCCCACTCCCGGTGTGTCCGCGCTCAAATAGCCCCACACCCACGCACCCCATGCTGTCCTTTCTGCACAGCGCCGACTGGCAGATCGGCAAGCCCTACGCCCGGGTCCAGGACCCCGACAAGCGGGCCAAGTTGCGGCAGGTGCGCATCGCCGCCATCGATCAAATCGGTCAATGCGCCAAGGAGCAGGCGGCCGCCTTCCTCCTGGTCGCCGGTGATCTCTTTGACTCACCAACCCCCAGCAGCAGTGACATCAGTGCGGTCTGCCAGGCCCTCGGCCGCCTGAGCTGCCCGGTGCTGGTGATTCCTGGCAACCATGACCACGGTGCCCCAGGCAGTGTCTGGCACCAACGTTTTTTCCAGGAGGAGTGCCAGCGCCGGGCCCCCAACCTCCAGGTGCTTCTGAGCCGCGAACCGCTCGTGCTGGAGCAGGCGATCGTGCTGCCCTGCCCGCTGTTGCGCCGCACGGACAGCCAGGACCCCACCGCTTGGGTGCGATCGATCGATTGGGCCTCACTGCCCAGCGACCGCCCTCGCCTCCTGCTTGCCCATGGCTCCATCCATGGTTTTGGCTCCGATGACCTGGATGCCGATGAGGAGAACCCCGCCAGCGCCCAGAACCAACTGCGCCTCGATGCAGGCCTACTGGAGCAGCTGGACTACGTCGCCCTGGGGGATTGGCATGGCCTCAAACAGGTCCATGCCAAGGCCTGGTACAGCGGGACCCCGGAGCCCGATCGCTTTCCCCGCCATGACGCCTACCGCGATGGAGTCGTCCTGGCGGTGCGCGCTGAGCGGGGGAGTCTTCCCGAGGTGACCCCTCTGGCGACTGCGATGCTGCAATGGCACGCCACGGCGGTGCGGCTGAGCAGCGACGCGGAGCTGGAGCGCTTTGAAGCGCAGCTCCAGACGCTCCTGGGCGACGAGCCAGGACAACATCTCCTGCTGCTGGAGGAGAGCGGCAGCCTGAGCCTCGAGGGTCATCGCCGCTACGACGCGCTGATCGAGCGCTTGGAGGCCCAACTGCTGCGGCTCAAGCGCCGCGGGCGCTGCGCCCAGGCTCCCGATCCAAGCGAACTCAAGGCCCTCAGCCAGCGCCCCAGTGACCCCTTGATTGCCAACGTCGCCCATCGCCTCCAGAGCGAACTGGCGGACAGCGCGCTGCTGGAGGAGCGGCGCGAACTGCTGCAGCTGGCCCTGGCCGAACTGCACCGCTGCGCGGGGGAGTAAGCCATGCACCTGCTCTCCTGCCGCCTGCAACGGGTCCGTCAACACCTCGATCTCCAGCTCAGCTTTGGTCGCCAACTGACCCTGGTCGGCGGGGTCAACGAATCGGGCAAAAGCACCCTGGTGGAGGCACTCCACAAAACCCTCTTCCTGCGCTCCACCGCCACCGGGCGCGGTGTGGAGGAGCTGCGCTCACGCACCCATGGCGGCCTGCCGGAGGTCGAGCTCTGTTTTGCCGCCCAGGGAGAACGCTGGACGCTGCGCAAACGCTTCGCTGGTGCCGGGGGAACCTGTCAGCTGAGCAACCAGAAAGGGCAGGCCCTCAGTGGTCCAGCAGCGGAAGACGAGCTGGCGCGGCTGCTGGGCCTGGAGGGTCCCATCGAAGGCAGGCGGATCGCGCAGCTGCCCGAGCGCTGGGCCCACCTCTGGGTGCGGCAGGGGGACGCAGGCTTCAACCCCCTGGAGGGGAAGCCGGAGAGCTACGACTACGAGCGACTGCTCCAGCAGCTGCAATCCAAGACCGATCTCGGAACGCTGCAGTCCCCCCTGGATCGCCAGGTGGTCGAGCAACTCCAGCAGCGCCTGGGACAGGTGTTCACTCCGACGGGGCGCGTGAAGGCCGGATCAGCCCTCGCCCAAGTGCTGCAACGGGAACAGGAGTGCCTGGAGGACCTGAACGGGGCCAAGCAACAACTGCTCGAGCTCGAACAAGCCATGGAGCGCCTGGGCGCCATCGCCGAGAGGCTCCACTGCATTGACCAGGACCTGCGGCCCGCCTTACTGAGAGAGCGGGAACTGGAGCAGCAACAGCAGTTGCTGCAGGCGGAACTTGAACCGGTGCTGCTGCAACGCCAGACCCTTGAGCAACAGCAGAAACAACAGCAGGAACTCAAGCGAACCCAGCAGGAGCAGCAGCAAGAGCAACTCCGGCTGCAAGAGCAGCTGAAGCGGGCACTCGAGCAGGACGCCCTCAAAACCGAGCAGCAGCAGAAGCAGGAGCAGCAGATCGCAGCCGCTCAGCAACAGCTGCAAACCCTGCGGACGCGGCAGGAGGGAGTGCGGCAGCGGCTCGACCTCCTGCAACTGCGGCGGGAGCGCCAACAGCTTGAAGCCCACCAGCAGGAGATGAACCGCCTGCAGTCAGAAGCGAACCGGCTCAAGCAAACCCTGTCCCAACTGCCGCCGATCGACGCCGAACAGGTGCGCGGACTGCGGCGCGCCGAGCAGGCCCTCGCCCAGGCCCAGGCGCGGCTGGAGGCCATGGCCACCAGCATCGAAGTGATCCAAAGCGATCAGGCCATCACGCTCGCCGATGAAGCGATCCAGGCCGGAGAGAAGCGGCAACTCAACAGCATCACTGAACTCCAGGTTGGAGCTGGCGTCCGGCTACGGGTGAGTCCCGGCGGCGGCGACGCGCTGCCCCAGGCCCAGGCTCAGCTGGAGCGCTGCCGCCAAGACTGCGAACGGTTAACCCAGCAGCTCGGGGCCGCCAACAGCGAAGCCGCGGAGGCGATTGAGCAACAACGGCGCAGCCTGGAGCGGGATCTCAGCGACCTGCGCACCGCAGCCAAGGCCATCCCCTGGTCCGGGCTGAGCGAACGTCTCAGTGCCTTGCTCCCGCGCCAGCAGGACCTGGAGCAAGCCATCAGTCTCGATCGCCAGGAGGGACTGCCCAGCGATCCAACGGCACTCGAAGAGCTGGACACGCAGCTACGCCAGACCATCCAGCAACAAAGCAGCGCCCTCGATCAGCAGCTGCAACAGCATCAGCAACAGCGGCAACAGGAGCAAGCCCAGAGCCGCCAGCTGGAGCAATGCCGCAATCGGCTCGAGCAACTCGCCGGCTCCTTGGCGATGGTCGAGCAACGACTGCAACAAGAGTCAACCCCAGCGAGCGTCGAGCAGCTCCAACACCTGGAGCAAGACGTCAAGGAGCGGCGAGCGGTATTGGCGGCGATGGAGAGCGAACGAAAAACACTGCAGCAACAACGCCAGGGATCCGTTGGGGCCCTGCAACTGCTCGAGCAGCTCAACCAGGAGAAAGAGCTTCTCCTCAATGAGCGGGGGCAGAACGAACAGCGCTGCGCCAGCCTGGGAGCCCAAAACCCCAGTGCTCAACTGGAGCTAGCCCAGGCCCGCTGGGAGAACGTCCAGCAGGAACGCCAAACGCAAGAACGGGAGGCCAACGCTCTGCAACTGCTGCAGGAGCACTTCCATCAGGCCCAAGCTGAGCTGGCCAATCGCTACAGCGAACCGCTCTGTTCAGCCCTCAATCCCTACCTCGGGGCCCTCTTGCCGACAGGAGCGGAGAAGGCCCTGTTGGCCTTCAATCCCAAACATGGCTTCCAGCAACTGCAACTGCTGCAGGACAGCCAGGCCTATGACTTTGCGCGACTCAGTGGAGGCATGCGCGAACAATTCGCAGGGGCGCTGCGACTGGCCATGGCCGAAGTCCTGATGGGTGCCTATGACGGTGCCCTGCCCTTGGTCTTCGACGACGCCTTTACCAATACCGATCGGCAACGCCTCGATCCATTGCAAGCAATGTTGCAGCGGGGGATGGAGCAGGGGATTCAAATCATCCTGCTCAGCTGCCATCCCGAGGACTATCAAAACGTTCTGGGCTGGGCACAAAAAAGCCCCCTCCAATCGCTGGAGGGGGCCAATGGCGTGGAGGTCACGCTCAGCCGTTAGGGCTGTCGATCACTCTTCGTCTTCGTCGCTGCCGCCGGCGGGAATCAGACGGATCTGCTTACGGCCAAGCTTGATTTCGAACTCGTCACCGGGCTGAAGATCCAGCATGGCGGTGTAGGCCTTACCGATCAGCAGGTTGCCGTTGCCCTGAACAGTGGCGATGTAGCTGAGCTTGCGGCCACCCTTGCCGACCTTGCTGCTCACGCCCAGCTCAACGCCCTTGGCCTCGAGAAGCGCTTCGTAGAAAGCGGTGAAGTTCAGACGCTCGCCGCCGTCCTTCTTGGAGGAGACATAACCGCAAGCGCGGACGATATCGGACTTACTTACATCGCCAAGCTCTTTAACTTTGGCCAGAAGATCGGAACCGGTGAGCATTGAGGTAGAGGGCTTGAGCCAGATACTCGTGCAACATACAACACGGTTTAACTAGGCACCAGCTCCATGAAGATCAAACCAAGCCAGAATTCGGCAAGGAGTTGAGTATCAAAGGCCTCGATGCATCGAATCCGTGAATTACGCAGGGACGAGCACTCTGAGGCGATCACGATTTATCAGCAGGCCGTCCTGAGTTGCGACCCGAAGCTGTACACGCAGGCACAAAGAGAAGCCTGGGCCAGTCAAGGTCCGGCACTTGCACTTCAGCTCGAGCGCGGTCGCGCCCTGGCCAGCGAAGCAACGGATGGAGGCGTCCTCGCCTTTGCCCTGCGGGATCCAAGCCAACGCCTATCCCTGCTCTATTGCCATCCTGAACACCAGCAGCGGGGCCATGGACGCGCCCTGATTGAGGCCATTGAGGCGGAAGCGACTCAGGACAAGCTCGGCGCCCTCGTCACCGAAGCCAGCCTGATCTCCACCCCTCTACTGCTGAAGCTGGGCTGGCGGATCCGCTGGAGAGAAGAGCTCCTGATCCGCGGGGTGCACTTCGAGCGGTTCAACCTCAGCAAAACGCTGAACCCGATACTGAGCTGATGGCCGAAGCCCAGCTCCAACAGTTCCTCCAGAAGATCCAACAGCTCAATGCCTTCGTGGCCTTGACTGAAGCCCAGCCCGAGCTTCGGCAAGCCCTCAGAGACTGCAGCAACCACCACGATGTGGTCCAACTGGCGGCCCAATTTGGCTTTGACATCGGCCGGCGCTGGGGGGACAGCAGCCCCCAGCCAGACAGGCCCGCTGATCAACCCAATCTGCTGCGGGGGGACTGCCCGGAGTCAGGCCAGGAACAAACCGACGTGCTCGCCAGTGGACAGAACTGGCGCCTCGAGCGAATTCATTCCTGCCAGGCCAGCAGCCCAGCCGAGGGCTGGTACGACCAAGAGGAGAGCGAATGGGTTCTGGTTCTGCGCGGAAGTGCGTCGCTGCACTTTGAAGACGAAGAGCAGCCGCGGGACCTCTGCGTCGGCGATGCGCTGATGATTGCGCCGCATCGCCGCCATCGGGTTACGGCAACCGACCCGAATCCTGGGACGGTCTGGCTAGCTCTGTTCTGGTCGGTGGGCGCTTGAGGTTGGATTGCCGCACCAGCCAATAGGCGGCAGCGAGGGAGAGGATCGCCACCCCCAAGCCAATCAGAACCGCAGGGTCCTTCTGCATCCCCGGGGGAGAAACGATCACCTTGCGGGACACTGCGGTCAGGGCCGTGACCAGCACTAATTCGATCTGAATCACGTGCTCCCGCAGGTAAGCGGTGAGGTTCTGCAGCACCTCCAGGGCAATCAGGATCACCAGCACCTGATCCAACAGGCTCACCAGGCCCTCACCGGTCCAATTGACCTGCAAATCCAGCAGGTCACTGCCCAAAAAGATCAGGAGCTGAAGGGTCGCGACCACCAACACCACGGTGAGGGTGACCGAGAGGACCTTGGCCAGAGCGCGTTCGAAACCCGAGATTCCTCGCAGGAACGCGCGATCACAAAACAGAGACTTCAATTGCGAAAGGGCGTGTACTGAGGCTTAGCCGGAGTATCCCCCGGAGGGTTCACCAACTTGGTGTCGCAGGTGATACTTCCGTCGGCCGCCGTCACGCAGTTCTTGGGTTCCACGGTGGTGGAGGGGCCCACATTGCTGCCGGGTCCCCAGAGGAAACTCTCCGCCTGGGCATGAACGGCCGAAGGCATTGCAGCACCCAGGGCCGCAACGGACGCCCAAGCCAGCCAACGCGCGCAGGTCATCTCAACGGTGCAACGTGCACCCACTGTGACGTGAGTGCAGGCCTCCGTCAGCCGTCTCCGACTTCCAGTCGGATTTCTTCCAGGAGCAGATCCAATTGCCCAAGGGAGTCCTCAACGGCTGGAGCGGCATCGGCGGAACCAACCCCGCCTTGATCCTCGCTCTGCCAGACCGCCTCAATGGCACAGAGACGTTCAGCCAGGCCCACCAAACCGTCACGGCGGTAGGTGCGGTCCAACTCATCCAGCAGGACCGGCATCCGAATCGAGCTTGCCCGCAGGGCTCGCCGCAGGTCCGACTGGGTCCGGCCGCTGTGGCGGAGCCAATCCTTGATGAACGATTGCAGTTCGTCTAACTGCTCAGAGGTCAGAGCAGCCATCAGCGCGTCGGGGGAAACCAGCGATCCAGTTTGCGCTGCGCCCGCATCCGAATGGGTTCGCTCATGTGACTCGAGCAGAGACCGAGCAGGGCGGTCAAGGCCACCAGGTCATCGCTGAAGCCCGCCGCCGGGATGAAGTCCGGGATCAAATCAACCGGAACCAGCAGATAGGTCAGGGCCGCCAGCATCGTCAGGCGAACCTGTGGCGGGGTGCCGGAATCCAACAACAACTCGAGGCATTCGATGGCAGGCCGGGCGATCGCGCGACCTGCACGACGCAGGAGGCGTCGCAGCGCGCCCTCATCGACCTCGGTGCTGCCCAGCACTTGGGCATCAATGGGTTGAGCAGCAGGATCGACAGCCATGGGCTGGTGTCACCTCAAGCGGTGACACCATTCTGAGGGCCGACCTACTGAACGACAGAACTGACGTCGACCAATCCGCTCTGGATGCCCACTTTGCGCAGCTTCCGCAGGGCCCGCTGGACCACCTGACGGCAGTACTCCCGACTGCAGCCCAGGAGACGGGCCACCTCAGCGAGGGTGCGCCACTCATGGCTGCCATCGAGACCAAAGCGCAGCATCACGACGGTGCGCTCTTTCGGCGTGAGGTTGGACTGATCCAGAAGCTTCCAAACCGCGGCATTGCGCTCCGCCAGTTCACAGCGCTCCATGGGAGGCAGATCCTCACTGGGAAGCACATCCACCAGTTCCGTGGGATCGGATTTGGATTTGACGATGCCCTGCAGGCTGACGGTGACGCTGCGGAGCTCACAACCGAGCAAATCCTCAATTTCATCGAGCGGCAAACCCAACGCTGTGGCCAGCTGTTGTGAATTAGGCGCCATGCCATTGCGCTGCATCAAACGCGCCTTTGCAGCCCGCAAACGTGTCAGTTTTTCGTTGACATTGACAGGAATACGAATCGTGCGACTTTGGGTCGAGAGCGCACGGTTGAGTCCCTGGCGAATCCACCAGTAGGCATAAGTACTGAAGCGGTGGCCGCGGGTGGGGTCGTACTTCTCAACGGCTCGGGTCAGACCCAGGGTCCCCTCTTGGATCAGGTCCAACAGGTCAAGTCCCTTGCCCTGGTAGCGCTTTGCCAGGTTGACCACCAAGCGCAGGTTGGCCGTGATCATCTGATCTTTAGCCCGCTCGCCCACACGCATCGTGCGCTTCTCGATGTCGTTGTAGCTGCAGGCTTCACCAACACCACCAGCCGTAGCGCAGCGCTCGTGCAGCTGCACCATGGCTTGTACCTTGCGGCCAAGCATCAGCTCTTGCTCTGGCGTCAACAACTGGTGACGACCAATTTCACCCAAGAAAGCACTCAGCGAGCTGGCCATGTTTGCGCGTTCTGCTGATTTGAACCTAAGGGGTTTTTGACTCAAAAAAGAAAGCCACTAAAAAGCTTCCAACTTTCAAAATTGCTTCCCAAATTCAGACTTATTTCCCAATTGCAGATTGGCTTCCAAAGCCTGAACAAAACCAGCTCAGTCGCTCGCTCGCTACGGTCTGAGGCCCCATCCAGTCCAAGGCCATGCCCGCCCCGGCTCTGATCGCCGACATCGCACCGACCGTTCTCACCCGAGCGGGCGTGGCCTACGTCCACTACCTGAGCTTCATGCTCTGCTTCGGCGCCCTCGTGCTGGAGCGTCGCCTGATCCAGCCCAACCCCAACCGCAAGGACGCCACCTTGATGGTGATCACCGATGTGGTCTACGGAATGGCGGCCCTCGCCCTCCTGGTGAGCGGGATCCTGCGGGTGATGTACTTCGGACAGGGCTCGGAGTTCTATACGGAGAACCCTCTGTTCTGGTGGAAGGTCGGCCTCTACCTCTCCGTGGGTGGCCTCTCCCTCTACCCCACGATCACCTACATCACCTGGGCCATCCCCCTGCGCAAAGGGGAACTGCCCCAGGTCAGCGAAGGCCTGGCCAAGCGGCTGGCCTGGATCCTCAACATTGAACTGGTGGGTTTTGCCCTGATTCCGTTCCTGGCCACCTTGATGGCCCGGGGCGTCGGCCTGCCTGGTTAGCCCCAGCAATGGAGCTACCGCCTCCAGCCTGCCCCCTGGCCTCTGAGGTGCGCCCCTGGTCCGGCCAGGGGCCGCTCTTGATCGAGCCGGTCCAGACCACCGCCAGCAGCGCTGGCTACAGCAGTCGTCTCAAGACCACACCCGCAGGCTGGCCCCATCGCAAGCAGTGGTGCGTCTGGGTGGAGCCCGTGACCACCCAGGGGCCTGGGGCGATTTGGCAGCAGCGCTGGCATCAGGCGGTGCAGGCTGCCCTGCGCACCTGGCAAGACCAGCTGCCGATTCACCTGGTCACCGAGCCGCTGCGGGCCCACGTTCTGGTGGAGCGGCGTCGGCCTCCCCTGCTCAATAACCGCGCCAGCAATGGACGGGCCCTGCTTCAGTTGCGTGAGGTCCGCCGGGATCAGCGCTGGTCCCTCGAGCCGCTGGTGACCGTGCTGATCAGCCCCGGGCAAGCGCAAACGGCCATTCAGGCCACCAGCCTGCATGAATTGGGCCATGCCTTTGGTCTCTGGGGCCATAGCGACCACGCCGGCGATGCGCTGGCGGTCAAGGCCGGAGCGGTCCCGGTCCTGCAGCTGAGCCCCAGGGATCAAGCCACCCTGAAGTGGTTGCAAGAACAGCCCGGTTTGACCCAGGCTGATCAGCCCAGCACCCAGCCATGACTCCGCCCAGGCGGACCCTCTCAGACCTGTTCTTGAGACGGCCCGTATTCAGCTTGGTGCTGAGTCTGCTGCTGCTGCTCATGGGAGCCCTGAGCTTGAGCGGCCTGCAGGTCGAGAACCTGCCGAGCATTGCCCCCGGACGGGTCAGTGTCCGCAGCTCCTACCCCGGCGGCAGCCCCGAGGTGGTGGAGCAAGGGGTGACCGCCTTAATCGAGCAGCAGCTCAACGGACTCGAGCGGCTCGAGAGCATCCGCTCCAGCAGCAGCAGCAGTGGCAGCAGCATCCGGCTGAACTTCCGCGGCGGCTCCCCCGAACTCAATCAGGTCAACACCCAAAACGAAATCGCCCAGGTGCTGCGGCGGCTGCCAGCCCAGGTCGCTCGCCTGGGCGTGCAGGTCAGGCGCAGCTCCGATGACCTCTTAATGGTCCTGAGCTTCAGCGCGGATCCGAAGCGCTACACCCCGCAGTTCCTCAATGGCTGGGTCAGCCAGGTGGTGCAGCAGCGGCTCCAGCGGGTCGAGGGGGTTGGCGATGTGCGTCTGTTTGGCGGGAGCCCGTTGGCCTTCCGGCTCTGGCTCAACCCCGCGGCACTGCTAGAGCGTCAACTGACGATCAACGATGTCGAGCGGGCCCTGCAGGCCCAGAACGTCCTAGCGGCACTGGGACAAACCGGCGAAGCGCCCATGCCCCCGGGGCAGGCCACCACCCTCCCGCTCGAGATGGAGGGCCGGCTGCGCAGCAGCGAAGAACTCGAACAACTGGTGGTCGGCGAGGGCCCCGAAGGCGGAGTCGTGCTGCTGAGGGACATCGGCCGCGTGGGTCTTGGCAGTGAGAGCTATGACGCCATCGCCACGAACCTCCAGGGCAGCAGCGCTGTGGCCATTGGCGTCTACCAGCGGGATGGCACCAATGCCCTGGCGGTCAGTGAGGCGGTGGAGCAGGCCTTAGCGGAGCTCCAGCCGGACATTCCCCCTGGCATTGATCTGCAGCTGATCGTCAACGAAGCCGAGACGATTCGCACCAGCATTGGTGAGACCGCCGGCAGCCTCCGGGATGCGGTACTGCTGGTGTTTCTTGCCCTGCTGCTGGGGCTTGGCAACAGCCGTCTAGCCCTGATCAGCGCCCTGGCGGTGCCGGTCTCTCTGTTGGGGTCGATCAGCCTGATCAAGCTGGCCGGCGGCTCCATCAACACCCTCAGCCTGTTTGGGATGGTGCTGGCCTCGGGCCTGGTGGTCGACGACGCCATCGTCGTCAGTGAGGACATCGGACGGCGGCTGGAAGCGGGGGCCTCCCCCTTGGCCGCCGCCCGCGAATCCATGGCGGAGCTCGGTGGGGCGGTGGTGGCGACCTCCCTGGTGCTGGTGGTGGTCTTCCTGCCGGTGATCGGGCTGGAGGGAAGCGTGGGCCGGCTCTACGCACCCATCGCCATCAGCATCAGCGCCGCCATTGCGGTGTCGACGTTTAACGCCATCAGCTTCACGCCGGTGGCGGCCAGCCGCCTGCTCCACGCGGAACAACGCGAGCCCGCCTGGCTGCTGCGCTGGATTGATCCGCCCCGGCGCTGGCTGGAATCCTTGGAGGCCCCCTACGGCCGCTGGCTCGAGGGCTCCCTCAAGCTGCGGCGCCGCGTCATGGCCAGCGTCCTGGTGGGCCTACTGGTGACCGCCCTGGGCCTGAGCTGGAGACCGACGGCCTTCATTCCCCAGGAGGACAACGGCCAACTGCGGGGGGTCGTTGTGCTGCCGGAGGGGCTCTCCCTGCAGCGCACCGAGGCGGTGATGCAACAGGTCCAAGCGCTGGCGGAGGCGGACCCCGCGATTCGAACCGGCAACTTCTATGCCGGCCGTTCCTTTGGGGACAGCACCCCCAACAAGGGACTGCTCTTCCTGCGGCTTCAGCCGATCGGCAAGCGGGGGCCTGGACGCCCCAGCACCGAGGCGGTGGCCAAACGGCTCAACCGCCAACTGCGCAAAACGATCTCCGGGGCCACGGTGATCGTCAGCCAGCCCCCCAGCGTGCGCGGCTTCAGCAGCGAAGGGGGATTGGAGCTCGAGCTGCTGGACACCAGCAACGGGCAGTTCTCGCTGCAGCAATTTGCGGGCGAGGCCCAACGCCTGATCCAAGCGGCCAATGCCAGCGGATTGTTTGAGCGGGTCTCCACCCGCTTCAGCGCCGATTCGCCGCTCCTGCGGCTGGAGCCCGATCGCCTGCAGATGGCCTCCCTCGGCGTGGAACTGAGCCAACTGGTCAGCACCCTCCAGGCCAGCTTGGGCAGCAGCTATGTCAACGACAGCTTTGAGGGCGATCAGGTCCGCCGGGTGATTGTTCAGCTGGATGGAGAGGGCCGGCGCAACCTCGACGACGTCCTCGCCCTGCAGGTGCGCGCCAAATCAGGAACCCTGATCCCCGTTGGCCAGTTGGTGCGCGTGGAGGCCTCCAGTGGGGCCAGCACGATCAACCACAGCCGCCTGGTGCGCTCCATCAGCATTCGTGCCCTACCGGCCTCGGGGGTCAGCACCGGCCAAGCCATGGCTGAGCTCGAGCGGCTGCAGGGGCAACTGGGGGGACGGCGCACGGACCTGGCCTGGACCGGTCTGGCGGAGGAAGAGAAACGCTCCGGCGGCAGCACCGTCAGGGTCTTTTCCCTGGCGGTCTTGGTCATGGGGCTGGTGCTGGCCGGCCTCTACGAGAACCTGCTGGACCCGTTCATCATCTTGATCACCGTTCCCCTGGCCCTGCTTGGAGCGCTAGGCGGCCTGGTGCTGCGCGGTCTGCCCCTGGATGTCTACGGCCAGATGGGACTGCTGGTCCTGGTGGCCCTGGCCGCCAAAAACGGAATCTTGATCGTGGAATTTGCCAATCAACGGTTGCGGGAGGGGCTGAACCTGGACCAGGCCATCCGCGACTCCGCCCGCTCCAGGCTGCGGCCGATCCTGCTGACGGCCATCTCCTCCCTGGCGGGATTTCTGCCCCTGCTGCTGGCCAGCGGCAGTAGCGCCAGCAGCCGCATCAGCATCGGCACTGTGGTGTTCTTTGGCCTACTGGTGGCCACCGTTTTGAGCCTATTTGTCGTGCCCAGTAGCTACAGGTTGATCAAGGGCTGGGAGCTCGAGCTCAAAGCCCGGAGGAGCCATGGCTAAAGCACTCTGGCCAGGTCTGGCCGCCCTTGGACTACTCGCACTCTGCGGCTGCGGCAGCTCGACTGGGCGTCCGCCGCAGAAGGTCACGGCCGCTCCCCTGGAGCGGGAGGTGTTCGTGCAAAGCATCGACACCGTCAGCACCCTGGAGGCCACCGATGAAATCGAGCTGGCGGCCCAGGCCGGCGGACGAATCCAACGGGTCCTGGTCCAATCCGGTCAGTCCGTTGAGGCCGGGCAACTGCTGCTGGTCCTCGATCAAACCCAGCTCAAGGCGGACGTCTCAGCCCTGCAGGCCCAAAGCAAGAGCGATCAACTGGCCTTTGAGCGACTGGCCGGCTTGGCCCAGGAAGGGGCGGCAACCGCCCTGCAGCGCGATGAATTCGAAGCCAAAGCGATCGGCTCGCGCCAAGCCCTGACGGCAAAGTTGGCGGACCTCTCCTACAAGGATGTACGGGCCCCCATCGCTGGGGTCATCAGTGATCTGAGCGTCAAAGCAGGGGATGTCCTCCAGGCCGGAAGCCCCTTTAGCCGGATCATCCGCAACGAGGCGCTACAGGCCCGGATCGACGTGCCGGCCGGCCAGGCGAACCGGCTCGCCAGCGGGCAGCTGGTGCAACTGCTCGATGGTCAAGGGCAGCGCCCCGTCGCCAAGGGGAGGGTGACGATGATCGATCCCAACATCAACGCCAAAAGTCAGACCCTGCTGGCCAAGGCCAAGATCGAGAATCCTCAGGGCATGCTTCGCGACGGGCAGCGCCTGCGAACCCGTTTGATCATTGGCGCGGAGCGTCACCTGGCCATTCCGTTTGAGGCGGTCACGCGCCAATTTGGCCAGACCTTCGTCTTCGTCGTCGGCACCCCTGCCCAATGGAAAAAAGACCCGGGCAAGACGCCCTTGGCGACCATTGAGCGCCTACCGGCGGGCAGCAACGTGGCGCTCCAGCGCAGCGTCACCCTGGGTCCCCTGCAGGGGGATCGCTATCCGGTCCTCAAAGGCCTCTCGGCCACCGATCGGGTGATCCTGAGCAACGGCAGCGGGCTCCGCCATGGGAGCCCCGTTCGACTCAAACAGCCCTAGTCGCGGCGCGGAGCACCCCGGCGGGAGGCCAACACCTCCTGCACCCGGCGCCAGCTCACGCCGTGATGGGCCAAAGCAACCTGCAGGTGAAAGACGATGTCGGCCGCCTCACCCGCCATCTCCTCAGGACTGTTGTCCTTGCAGGCCATCACGAACTCGGCGCTCTCCTCACCGATTTTTTTGAGGATCCGGTTATCGCCGCCCTCGAGCAACTTGTTGGTGTAGCTGCCGGGTTCCGGCTGGTCACGGCGTCCTTCGATTACCCGCATCAATTCCGTGCAGACATCGGCGGGCGGGGGAGCGGCGCCAGCACCACCAGCCGTCGGGCTCGGTCCATCGTCATAGAAGCAACTGCGCGCTCCGGTGTGGCAGGCCACATCGCCGCGCTGCTCAATCGTGAGCAGCAGCACGTCGGCATCGCAGTCGTAGCGCAGGCCGCGCAGGGCCTGGGTATGGCCACTGGTGGCACCTTTGTGCCAAAGCTCCTGGCGGGAGCGACTCCAGTAGTGCACTTCGCCCGTGGCCAAGGTGCGCTCAATCGCCTCGTGGTTCATCCAGGCGACCATCAGGACCGCCCCGTCGAGCCAGTCCTGAGCGACCGCCGGGATCAGGCCGGCCTCGTTAAAACGAAGGGAGCGAATGAAGGCCGGATCTGGGGCCTGAAATGATGCCTGCAAGGGCTGCCGATCCATCTACCCCGATCCTCCCTCAAGACCCACATCCAGCACTCACCGGGGATGACCGCCGCCTACACCTGCAGCAAAACCTTTAGCGGCTACCCCTGTTGCCACCGGCAGTGGAGGCACAGCGGCCATTGCCGCTTTGTGCACGGCTACAGCCGCAGCTTTTGTTTTTGGTTCCAGGCCGAGGAGCTGGATGAAAACGGCTTCGTGGTGGATTTCTCGAGCCTGAGCGAACTGGAGAAGCAACTGAGGCAGCAGTTTGACCACACCTTTTTGGTCAATGCGGACGACCCGCTGCTGGCGCAATGGCAATCCCTGCATGAGCAGGGGGCCCTGGATCTACGGGTGATGGAGAACGTCGGCATGGAAGCCAGCGCAGCCCTGGTCTGGGACTGGGCCAACAAGCTATTGAA
>NZ_JAFMKL010000093.1:0-6524 GCF_017852955.1 Vulcanococcus sp. DEBay_Sum22DG08_74 | reverse complement strand
ATCGAGGACGTCGAACCATCCCCGCTGCGGCGCGCGCCCTACAGCGATCGTCATGGGTGGGAAAACCGCGAGCTGTGGGTTACCGGGCGATGGTAACAACGTTCATTGGCGCTGCGAGACGGGTTTTGACGGCCTGACACGCCACGTCACCATTGCGTTTTTAAGTACTAATGCCTAGTCCTCCCCAGAGGGGCGCGCGGGGGAGCGAAGATGGCAGGCCCTCGGATCCTGCCCTGCATGGCATCGGCCTCCGCCGCCAAGGCTGCACCCTCCTCTGATCTGCTCGAGCAGGCGGTGGTGGGCTCCCGCCGTCTCTCCAATGTGTTGGTGGCCGCTGTGGTCAGCACGGGGGGACTGGGTTTTCTCCTGACCAGCGCCTCGAGCTACCTGGGCAAGGATCTGCTGCCGATCGGCCACCCGGCTGCCCTCTCCTGGGTTCCCCAGGGACTGGTCATGGGCCTCTACGGCATCGCCGCCGCCCTGCTCTCCACCTATCTCTGGGCCGTGATTGCCATCGATGTGGGCGCCGGCAGTAACAGCTTCAATAAAAAGAGTGGTCAGCTGACGGTCACCCGCCGCGGCTTCCGCGAGTTGATCAGTGTCAGCACTCCCCTCAAGGAGATCCAGGCGGTCAAGGTGGACGTGCGCGACGGCCTCAATCCCCGCCGTCGTCTGGCCCTGCGCGTTCAGGGTCGCCGCGATCTGCCCCTGACCACCGTCGGTGAGCCGATGCCGCTGGCGGAGCTGGAGCGCGGCGGTGCTGAGCTGGCCCGCTTCCTTGGGGTTCCCCTGGAGGGCGTCTGAGCGATGGTGCGCTCCCTTCTTCTAGCCCTCTTGCTGGTCCTCAGTCCCTTTGGACTGGTGGCCTGCGCCGCCCCCTCGCCGACGGCGAGCTACGGCTGCGGAACAGCGGGAGTCCCCTGCCTGCAGGGCAAGGCCCTGGTGGAGCTCAAAACCAGCAAGGGTGTTGTTCAGCTGAGCCTGGACGGGGCGGAGGCCCCCCTGACCGCTGGCAACTTTGTCGATCTGGTCCGCCGCGGCGCCTACAACGGCACCGTCTTCCACCGGGTGGTCAAAGAGCCGATTCCCTTTGTCGTCCAGGGCGGCGACCCCCAGAGCTCCAAGCCCGAAACCCCTGTCTCGGCTCTGGGAACCGGCAGCTTCATCGACCCCTCCAGCGGCCAGCCGCGCTTCATCCCCCTGGAACTGCTGTTTGAGGGTGAATCCGGCCCCCGTTACGGGGAGATTGTGACCAGTCCAACCCAACAGCAGCGTCTGAAGCTGCCCCATGAGCGGGGCTCCCTGGCGATGGCCCGCTCCAGTGATCCCAACTCAGCCAGCGCGCAGTTCTACATCGCCCTGCGGGCCCTGCCTGAGCTTGATGGTCGCTATGCCGTCTTTGGCCGGGTGACCAAGGGGATGGATGTCGTCGATCAGATCAACCAGGGCGACAAGTTGATCAGCGCCAGCGTCCTAGAGGGCGGAACGCTGGTGCGCGACGCCAATTAGGCGGGAACCCGCTTGTCCAGGCTGGTGACCTTCAGGTAGGCCGTATTCACTCCGGAGGCGCGCTCCAGAGCGATGCGGCCCGTGCGGGCAATCTCCAGGATTCCGTAGCTCTCGAGCACGTTCTCGATGGCCACGAGCTTGCCGGGGTCCCCCACGACTTCGATGACCAGAGCGCTGTCGGCCACGTCGACAACCTTGGCGCGGAACACCTGCACCAGATCGAGGATGGCGGCGCGGTTTTCCGGCGGTGCCGAGACCTTGATCAGCATCAGTTCCCGCTCCACCGAAGGGATCGGGGTGAGGTCGGTGACCGCCAGCACGTTCACCAGCTTGTCCAGCTGTTTGGTGAGCTGCTCGAGGGTTTGGGCGTCACCGTCCACGACCATCGTCAGACGGGAGTGGCCGCGCTTCTCGGCCGGGCCGACGGCCAGGCTTTCGATGTTGAAGCCGCGACGGGCGAACAGACCAGCGATGCGGCTGAGGGCACCGGATTCGTCTTCCACCAGCACCGAGAGGGTGTGCTTCATGCCCAGGGCTGTTCGCGAGGCTGACCGCTCCCCAAGTTACGTGCCAGCCAGGTGGTCACCACCCTGTTGAACAGTTCAGGGTGTTCGTCGTGGGGACAGTGCCCCAGCTCCTGAAGCAGCTGGAGCTGGAGATCGCTCTTGTGGGGCTGCAGTTGCCGGCTGATCTGGGCTGGGACCAGGCGGTCCTGGCTGCCCCAGAGCACCAGCAGTGGTTGCTGCATCCGTTGCAGCAGTGGGGCGGCGGTGGCTTCGCGGGGGCGCAGGGCCATGCCGATGCTCATCGCCCGCAGGGCCTGGGCTGCCTGGGGACGCAGGGCCGGCCGGGCGATCAGCCGCCGCAGTTCGCCGTCCACCGCCCCCTGGTCCTGATAAGCGCTGCGCAGCCCGAGATCCAGCAGTGGTGTTCGTGCGATCAGGGGGACCAGCAGCTCCAGCGGCAGGATCCGACAGAGGACGATCACCAGCCGGCGCTTCCAGGCCCGGCGCCAGCGGGGCCGCCGCCGCCGCAGGGGCATCAGCAGCGTGGGATCGGGCAGCGGGGCCGCCACGACTCCCTGCACCCAGGTCGGAAAAAAGACGGCGCAGGTCACGGCCACCAGGCTCCCCAGGGAGTTGCCCACCAGGACCGCCGGTCCCTGGACGACCTGCTCCAGAAAGCCCTGGAGTTGCCGTGCCCAAAGCCTGTTGTCCAGGGGGCGATGGCGACGGTGCCGCGGCTGACTGGAGTCGCCAAAGCCCACGAGGTCGATGGCATAGACGCACCAGCCGGCCTGCGCGAAGGCGGCGGCGTTGTGCCGCCAGTGGCCACTGGCGGCACCAAAGCCATGGATCAAGACCAGCGCAGGTGCGCTCCGCTCTCCGACGACGCGCCAATGGCAGGCGTGGCCTTGCCAGTGCCAGGTCCCGTGCTCACCCCAGTGCACCCCCGCAGAGGCAGGCTGGAGATTCAATCGCGGTGGCGCAGTCACAGTGGCCGACACGGCTAGCCCAGCTCACTATTGCGAAGGGGCCGCGCAACTGGTGCTGGGGCCGGGCTTTTTTCGGCCGCAATCCCGTCCCTCCCGGGATGCGGGAGTCCTGCTGAGCCGGTGGCTGACCCGGGAGAGGCCCGGGCGGGTGCTCGATGCCATGGCCGGCTGCGGCATTCGCGCCCTGCGTTATGGCCTGGAGGGGCGGGCCCAGGAGGTCTGGGCGAACGATGCCGACGGGGATCGCCTGCCCCTGCTGCAGGAGAACCTCCAGCCCCTGGGGGACCGTCGTCTGGAGATCAGTGCCCGCACGGCCCAGCACCTGCTGGCCGATTGCCTGATGCAGCAGCGGCGTTTCGATCTGCTCGACCTGGACGCCTTTGGCTGTCCCACAGCCCTGGTTCCCTTGGCGCTAGAGGCCCTGGAGTTCGGGGGCGTTCTCTACCTGGCCAGCACCGACGGTCGCTCTCCGACAGGCCATGACCGCCCCGCGGCGATCCGCTCCCTGGGGGCTGCAGCGCGGGCCCATCCCTCCAGCTGGGAGCTGGCCCTCCGCCTTCAGTTGGCGGTGGTGGCCAAGGCCGCCTGGGCCCTCGGCCGGGGCATCCGGCCCCTGTTCTCCTTTAGTGAGGGCCGCACCTTCCGGACGGCCGTTCAGTTGTTGCGTCGCCCCCAGCCTCGGGAGGAGGAGCAGTTGGGGCTCTGGGCCTACTGCCATCGCTGTGCGGAGCAGTCCCAACAGAGCCTGCTGCGGCTGCGCCGATGGCCGGCCTGCGCCTGCGGTGATGACTCGGCCGCTCCCCTGGCAATTTCGGGGCCCCTTTGGCTGGGCCCCCTGCAGGACCCGCTGGTTCTGCAGGAGCTGCTTGAGGAGTCCCAGGCCCTGCCCCAGCAGAGCCTGGCTCCGGCGAGCCGCCGTCTATTGGAGGGGCTGCGCGCTGACGACGGTTTGCCGGTGTCGTGTTGGCCGCTGGATGTGCTGGCAAAACGTCTGGGGGGCGGCCCGCCCCGCTTGGATGCCTTGATCGACGGCCTGCGCTCGGAGGGCTATGAGGCCAAGCGCTCCGGGGTGATGTCTGCTCAGTTCCGCTGCAATGCGCCCTTCAGACGCGTGGTGGAGCTGGCTTCTGCGCTAAATAGGTAGCCGTTACGGCTTGGGTTCATGGCCTCGGAAATCTTCGGCACCGCAGCGCTGTTCTGGGTTCTGATTCCCCTGGGTCTGGTGGGCGGCGCCCTGCTGCTGAAGCTCCAAGGCGACAACTGATCCCTGATCGCGGGCCGGTTCGGCTCGCCTTTAGGCTCGGGCGTCTTTCGAGTCAGCCCGATGCAGGTCCTGGTGATCGGTGGAACCGGAACCCTGGGTCGCCAGATCGCGCGTCAGGCCCTGGATGCCGGCCATCAGGTCCGCTGCATGGTGCGTTCGCCGCGCAAGGCGGCCTTCCTGCAGGAGTGGGGCTGTGAACTGACCCGCGGCGACCTGCTGGAGCCCGACAGCCTCGATTACGCCCTAGAGGGGCAAGAGGCTGTCATTGATGCCGCGACGGCGCGGGCCACGGATGCGGGCAGTGTCTACGACACCGATTGGACCGGGAAGCTCAATCTCCTGAACGCCTGTGAGCGCGCCGGGGTGAAGCGTTTTGTCTTCCTCTCCCTCCTGGGGGCCGAGAAGCATCGCGATGTCCCGTTGATGGACATCAAGCACTGCACCGAGCAGGCCCTGATCGATTCCGACTTCGACTACACGATCCTGCGCGCTGTGGCCTTCATGCAGGGCCTGATCAGTCAGATCGCGATTCCGGTTCTGGAAAGCCAGACCGTCTGGGTGAGCGGCACGCCGACCCCGATTGCCTACATGAACACCCAGGACCTGGCCCGCTTTGCGGTGGCCGCCCTGGCTCGCCCGGAGACCAGCCGCAAGGCCTTCCCGGTGGTGGGAAATCGGGCCTGGAGCACCGGTGAGATCACCCAGATGTGTGAGAAGTACACCGGCAAGAGTGCACGCGTGATTCGCGTGCAGCCCTTCCTGCTGCGGTTGATGCAGGGCTTCAGCTCCTTCTTTGAGCCCGCCGTGAACGTGGCGGAACGCCTGGCCTTCGACAAGGTGATGGGCGGTGGCGAGCCCCTGTCGGCTCCGATGGAGGAGAGCTATGCCGCCTTCGGCCTGGACCCCGCGGAGACCACCGAGATGGAGGCCTACCTGAAGGAGTACTACGACACGATCCTCAAGCGCCTGCGCGACATGGAGGCCGATCTGGACAAGGACGCCAAGAAGAAGCTCCCCTTCTGACCACTGGCGCAACGAGTGGTGCGCTTGTACTATTAATTCAGTGTTGAGGCAGCTCGGTGGCCATTGCTCAGATCAAGAACCTGCAGCGTCGTCTCGGTTTGCTTGAGCAAGAGGCCGTCGAAGAGGTCAGCCGCGCCTGCGGCAGTGATCTCTGGCAGACCGTCGGTTTTGACGTAGTCGACAGCATGGAGGATGCCGATCGCCGTGCCCGCGCCAACTACTACTACGGGCAACTTCAGGTGGTGCGTGAGCTGAAGGACGCCCTGGGCTAGGCGGTGAGGGAGCGGATCGGGACACCGCAGGAATAGAGGTGTCCCGGAACCAAGGCGACTAGAGCGAGTTCATGGTCTTGATGGCAGGCCTTGCTCTTGGTCACAAACGCAGCCGCGTCATTCGCTCCCCAGACCAGCTCGCCTTTGGCCTCTTCCCGGTACTCCTCCCAAAGCTCAGCAAATTCCTCGCCATCGGCTCCGTTGAGCAGGGCCTCAATCGCTTGCTCGGGTCCGATCTCTTCATGCAGCACGAAGAGCTGTTGGATTAAGGGGTGATCCACGGTGCGGGAGATGCGCAGCACCGATCCGATCGTTCCAATCGCCGTCGCGTAGACCCGGGTGGGTGGTTTGCGGGCATCGATCACGGCCACAGGCAGCGTGAGGGACCAGCTCGCCTGCGCTTCGGCTTGGCGCGCGATGTCCGCCAGCTCCTCGCGCACGCTCTCCACCAGAGCCTGGATGCCCCTGTCCTTTGCCATGGCAGCAGTCTCTAGCGCCCCCAGTCATCGAGGATCTCCATCCTGGCGAAGCCCAGGGGTGCAGCAGCAGGGTTGGGGCCCGCTGGCAGGGCCTCGACTGCAAAGAGATAGAGGTCGTTGAGGGAGGGGTTGTTGGGTGGCCGCAGGACCACGGTCAGGGTCGAACCCGCGGGCGGTGGCTCGGGAAACTCCACTCGCATGATCCGTTTTTGTTCATGGAACTGGGCGCGGACCGGAATCGCTGTCCCCTCTTGGCGCGGGCGCCCGAAGAACGCCGTGGTTTGTGTGGGGTCAATCCAGAAGGTCTGATCGCTGCCTGAGGTTTGGGTGATCACCAGTCCCCCGAGATCTGCCCCGGCGTTCTGCGCCAGTGAGACGGTGAAAAAATATTCAGGCCCCCCCTGGTCGACGAGCCAGTCGTAGTTGGTGAACTCAACCCTCCAGGGGGGCTGGGTGAAATAGCTCTGACCGTTGAGTTCAAG
>NZ_JAFMKL010000092.1:0-6529 GCF_017852955.1 Vulcanococcus sp. DEBay_Sum22DG08_74 | reverse complement strand
GCTGAAATCACGGCACCGGCAGCCAGGCTGTCCTCCAGGGAGTAGTCCCCTTCCCAGCCACTGCCGACGACCCAAACCCGCTCGACCCCATGGTCGATTAAGCGCTTGGCAACCGCCGTGCGGTTGGGCAGACAGGCCGTCACCAAGAGCGGCACGGGCTTCACAGCCTCCAGGGAGCGGGTGCCATTGGTCGTGCTCATGAAGATGCGCTTGCCCCCGACCACCTCAGGGGTCACCGCCAGGGGAGAGTTGCCCAAGTCGTAGCCCTCCACCCGCTGACCACCGCGCTCACCCGCGCGCAGGCAACGCTCAGGGACCCAGGCATCGGCCGCTTGATTCAGGGCCTCAAGCTCGGCGAAGGCCTGAATGGCCTCGGCACCGCTTTGCAGGGCACAGGCAATGGTGGTGGTCGCCCGCAGGACATCAATCACCACGGCCGCGTCGGGGCCGCCCTCAGCCACGGGGCGCAGGCTGGGAACGTTCTCCGAGGTGTGGAAATAGGAGATCTGCACGGCCGCAGTGACTCAAGGGGGTGCGTCACAGTAGGCAGAACCTGTTGAAAAGTTGAGAGCGCCATGGGATCTGCGGCCAACGCCATTGGATCCCAACGTGATCTGAGGGGCTTTTTGGAGCTGCTGGAGGCTCGGGGTCAGTTGCGCCGCATCAGCGCTCCGGTGGACCCGGACCTCGAGCTGGCGGCCATTGCCGATCGGGTGCTGGGCTGCGGCGGTCCCGCCCTGCTGTTCGAGAACGTCAAGGGCTCGAGCATCCCCGTCGCGGTCAATCTGCTGGGGACCCTGGAGCGGGTGCTCTGGTCGATGGGGATGGAGCGACCCGAGGAGCTCGAGACCCTCGGCGAGCGCCTGGCCCTGCTGCAACAGCCCAAGCCCCCCAAGGGACCGCGGGAAGCCCTGCGCTTTGGTTCGGTCCTGCTGGATGTCCTGAAGGCGAAACCCGACCTCGACCTGCTCCCCCCCTGCCGGCAGGAGGTGTTTCAGGGCGAGGCCGTCAACCTCGATCGCCTGCCCCTGCTGCGTCCCTGGCCCGGTGATGCCGGCCGGATCATCACCCTCGGCCTGGTGATCACCAAGGACCCGGAGACCGGCACCCCCAACGTCGGTGTCTACCGGCTGCAACAGCAGTCGATCAACACGATGACCGTGCACTGGCTGAGCGTCCGTGGCGGCGCCCGCCACCTGCGCAAGGCCGCTGCCCTGGGCAAACCCCTGGAGATCGCCATCGCGATTGGCGTTCACCCGCTGCTGGTGATGGCCGCTGCGACCCCGATCCCGGTTCAACTCAGTGAGTGGCTCTTCGCGGGTCTCTACGCCGGTGAGGGGGTTCGCCTGGCGAAGTGCAAAACCCTGGATCTGGAGGTGCCCAGCCACAGCGAAATCGTTCTGGAGGGAACGATCACCCCAGGGGAGGAGCTGGCCGATGGCCCCTTTGGCGATCACATGGGCTTCTACGGAGGCGTGGAACCCTCACCACTGGTGCGCATCCAGTGCGTCACCCAACGGCGCAATCCCACGTACTTCACGACCTTCAGCGGACGGCCCCCCAAAGAAGACGCGATGCTCGCCATCGCCCTGAACCGGATCTACACGCCGATCCTGCGCCAGCAAATTCCGGAGATCGTTGATTTCTTCCTGCCCATGGAAGGGCTCAGCTACAAGCTGGCCGTGATCGCCATCGACAAGGCCTACCCGGGGCAGGCCAAGCGGGCCGCCATGGCCTTCTGGAGTGCCCTACCCCAATTCACCTACACCAAGTTCGTCGTCGTCGTCGATAAGTCGATCAACATTCGCGATCCAAGGCAGGTGATCTGGGCGATCAGTGCCCTGGTGGATCCACAGCGCGATCTCTTCGTCCTGGAGAACACCCCTTTCGACACGCTTGACTTCGCCAGCGAACAGCTGGGACTGGGGGGACGGCTGGCGATCGACGCCACCACCAAAGTGGGCCCCGAGCGCAACCACCCCTGGGGCGAGCCACTGCAACGGCCCGCCGAACTCGAGCGCCGCGTGGATCAACGCTGGGAGGAATTGGGCCTGGGCGACGTCGGTCAACAGGAACCCGACCCTGCGCTGTTTGGCTATGTGCTCGAGCAGGTTCTCGAGCGGCTACAACGGCCGGCCTGAGCGATGTTGCGGCGCAGCGCTCTGCAGGCACTCCAGGCGTTACTGCACCTCGCCATGGTCAACCCCCAGTGGTGTTCCGTTAGCGAGATTGCCGAGGCCCAGGGACTGCCCGCCCCGATGCTCGAGCAGTTGCTCCTGCAGCTGCGGCGCGCAGCACTCGTCGAGGCCAAGCGAGGTCGCCAGGGGGGCTACCGCCTCAGCCGCCCCGCCGAGGCCATTCCCGTAGGAGAGGTCCTTAAGGCCGTCGGTGCCCCCCTGGTGCTCGACGCCCCCGGGGACAGCAGCCGCGCCGAGCAGGACGTGCTCAAGAGCATGGGCCGGCGGCTGCAATCCGCCCTGGATCGCGAGCTCAAGCAGCTCACCCTTCAAGAACTCCTGTTTGACCTTCAGAGCTGGCAGGAATGCCTAAGCAACGAGGGCGGCCTGATGCTGGGTTAAGCCAGGGCGTCCCGCTGGAGATAAACGCGGATCAGCTTTTCATCCATCAGCCCGGAGCGAGCGACGGGGGCTTCGTTGCAGCGCTCAAACAGCCCCAGCAAGGTGGAGGCCTCAAAGGGGTGCCCCATCGCGCTGGCGATCGCCGCCACCTCATCGGCGGTGCAGACCTCATTGAGTCGCGCCCGCAGCTCAGCGTCGCCCTGAATCAGAGCGAGGAAGCCAAAGACTGCCTGAAGTTGCTCGGCCATGGACCCTTGATCGGGGGTGTGCTCAGTTTGGCGAGTTGAGCCTGTTTTCGATCAGTTCCTACGCTCGCTGAAACCAAGTCCTCCTCCATGTCCCTCGCCCTGGGCACCAGCAACGGCCGCAGCCTGAAGGGCCACGTTCGGGTCCCAGGCGACAAGTCGATCTCCCACCGCGCCCTGCTCTTTGGCGCGATCGCCGAGGGCACAACACGGATTGAAGGACTGCTTCCCGCGGAGGATCCCCTGAGCACCGCCGCCTGCCTGCGGGCGATGGGTGTTCAAGTCTCAGCGATTGAAGCCGGCAAAACCGTGGTCGTCGAAGGCGTCGGCCTCGATGGCTTTCAAGAACCCGAGAGCGTGCTGGATTGCGGCAACTCGGGTACCACCATGCGCCTGATGCTGGGTCTGCTGGCGGGCCGCAGTGGTCGCCATTTCGTTGTGACTGGTGACAACTCCCTGCGGCGCCGGCCGATGAAGCGGGTGGGCGGTCCCCTCTCCGAGATGGGAGCCACGATCCATGGGCGCGCAGGCGGAAACCTCGCCCCCCTGGCGATCGAAGGCCGTCAATTGAGAGGGGCCACGATTCGCACCCCCGTGGCCTCCGCCCAGGTCAAAAGCGCGATCCTTCTGGCGGCGCTCACCGCGGACGGACCGACGACGGTGATCGAGCCAGTCCAGAGCCGGGACCACAGCGAGAGGATGCTGCGCGCCTTCGGCGCCGACCTCAGCGTTGGAGGTCCAGGCCAAACCGAAGTGACCGTGGTGCCGGGCTCGAGCCTCAAAGGGCAGGACGTGGTTGTGCCTGGTGACATCAGCTCAGCCGCCTTCTGGTTGGTTGCTGGAGCGATCACCCCCGGGGCGGACCTGACGATCGAAAACGTCGGCCTCAACCCCAGCCGCACCGGCATTCTTGATGTTCTCGAGCAGATGGGAGCCCGCATCGAGGTGCTCAATGCCCGGGACGTCGCAGGCGAGCCCGTGGGTGATCTGCGGGTCGTCCATGGCCCCCTGAAGGGCTTCAGCATTGGCGCCGATCTGATCCCCCGGCTGGTGGATGAGATCCCTGTTCTTGCCGTGGCCGCCTGCTGCGCCGAAGGTCCCAGCCGGGTCACGGGGGCCGAGGAGTTGAGGGTCAAGGAAACCGATCGTCTGGCGGTCATGGCCCGTCAACTCGGAGCCATGGGCGCCCAGATCGAGGAGTTCCCCGACGGGATGACCATCCAGGGCGGCGTGACGCTGCACGGCGCCGAGGTCGATAGCGAAACCGATCACCGGGTCGCCATGAGCCTGGCCGTCGCCGCCCAGATCGCCTCGGGCGTCACCACGATCGCGCGACCGGAAGCGGCCGCCGTCTCCTACCCGGGCTTCTGGGATGACCTCGAACGGCTTCAAGCTTGAGGTCCGCAGCACCGGCGACGGCAGTTTCAGCCTGTTCAGCCCGGAGTTCGGCGAAGCCTTCCACAGCAGCCGCGGCGCCCTAACGGAAGCACGCGAGAAATTCGTCGAACCCGCAGGGCTGGAGCGCCTGGGGCGGGGCAGCAGCCTTCGGGTCCTGGATGTCTGCGTCGGCACCGGCTGCAACACCGCTGCGCTGATTGAGGCCTGCGCCAGCCGAGGGCTGGAACTGCACTGGTGGGGACTCGAGCTCGACCGCGAACCCTTGGCCCAAGCCCTGGCGAGCCCTGCCTTTCGCGCGCAGTGGCAACCCGGCACGGTGGCGCGGCTTCAGGAACTCTGCAGCAGCCCAGGCATGCTCTGGGGAGACGCCAGGCTGGCGGTCCAGCCGCTGGTCGAAGAGCAGAAGGGGCAGTTCGATCTGTTGCTGTTGGATGCGTTCTCGCCCAGTCGCTGCCCCCAGCTCTGGAGCGTTGAATTTCTCGATGCCCTGGGTTCCCTGCTCAAGCCCGAGGGCCGGTTGCTGACCTATTGCAGTGCGGCGGCCGTACGTCAGGCCCTGCGCCTGGCCGGCCTCGAGGTCGCGGCGATCGAGGCACCCTGCGGACTGCAGCAGCACAAACAGGATTGGAGCGGCGGCACCGCGGCCAGCCCCTCCCCCCTGACACCCGGCCCAAGACTTCGGTCGCTCACACCGATGGAGATGGAGCATCTGGGCACGAACGCCGCCGAGCCCTACCGCGACCCCGGCTTCTGCCTGGACCGCAAAACGATTCTTCAACAGCGGCAACAGGCGCAGGCCAAGGCCATGCGCGAGGGGAACGTGGAAGGCACGAGTGCCTGGCGCCGGCGCTGGGGACTTGCGGGCAACCACCAGTAGATTCCCGCTCAGCTACCCGCCCCTGCCGATGCTCGCCGTTGCCGTGTTGGCCGCCGGAAAGGGCACCCGCATGAAAAGCGACCTGCCCAAGGTGCTGCAGCCACTGGCGGGAGCAACCCTGGTGGAGCGCGTGCTCGGCAGCTGCCGCGCCCTGGACCCCCAGCGCCAGATCCTGATCGTCGGACACCAGGCCGAGCGCGTCGAGCAGTCCCTGAGCCAGCACGGGGGGTTGGAATTTGTGCTGCAGCAGCCCCAGAACGGCACCGGCCATGCGGTCCAGCAATTGCTGGCGCCCCTGGCGGACTTTGAGGGTGAGCTTCTGGTCCTCAATGGGGACGTACCGCTGCTGCGGGAGGAGACGATCACGGCACTGCTCGAGCGCCACCGCACCTCCCAGGCGGCCGTGACCCTGTTGACCGCGAGGCTGGATGACCCAACCGGCTACGGGCGCGTCTTCGCCGATGCCAGTGGCCATGTCTCCGCCATCGTCGAACACCGCGATTGCAGCGAGGAGCAGCGAGCCAACAACCTCACCAACGCCGGGATCTACTGCTTCAACTGGAGCAAGCTCGCTGCGGTCCTCCCCCAACTGAGCACCGATAACGACCAAGGGGAGCTGTATCTCACGGACACCGTGGCGATGCTCAGCCCCGCCATGCACGTGGAGGTGGCCGATGCCGATGAGATCAATGGCATCAATGACCGCTACCAACTGGCGCAATGCGAAGCGGTGATTCAGCAGCGCCTGCGTCGCCACTGGATGGCCGAGGGCGTGACCTTTGTCGATCCCGAGAGCTGCACCCTCAGCGATGGCACCCGGTTCGGCCGGGATGTCGTCGTGGAACCGCAATGCCATTTCCGCGGAGAAACCAGCGTCGGCAGTGGCTGCCGCATCGGTCCTGGGAGCTTCCTCGAGAACGCCAGCGTTGGCGAAGAGGTGGAGGTCCTCTACTCCGTCGTGCGTGATGCGGTCGTCGCTGATGGCTGCACGATTGGCCCCTACGCCCAGCTCCGGCCTGGGACCGAACTGGCCCGGGACTGCCGGATCGGCAACTTCGTCGAAATCAAGAAGAGCCAAATCGCCGCCGGGAGCAAGGTCAACCACCTCAGCTACATCGGTGATGCCCAACTCGGCGAGAACGTCAACGTCGGAGCGGGCACCATCACCGCCAACTACGACGGGGTCAACAAACACCAGACCGTGATTGGTGCTGGCAGCAAAACCGGAGCCAACTCCGTGCTGGTCGCGCCGATCACCCTGGGGGCCAACGTGACGGTGGGAGCCGGATCGACCTTGACCAAAGATGTCCCCGCTGGTGCCTTGGCCCTCGGCCGCGCCAAGCAACTGATCAAGGAGAACTGGTCCTAGGCCATCAGGCCAGATTGGCTCAGACCTCTGGAAGCAGCGGAATCAAGCGCTCAAGTGCAAC
>NZ_JAFMKL010000016.1:0-26525 GCF_017852955.1 Vulcanococcus sp. DEBay_Sum22DG08_74 | reverse complement strand
GATCGGCTTGCACGCCACGAACCTCCTGCCCTGGCTGCTGGAGGGAAGTGTCCTCTCCCTGCTGCTGGGTCTAGCTGGGCTTGGAGGGGGCATCCTGCTGCTCGCGCTGCAGGTGATCTAAGGAGCCGGCTTGGACTGACTGCCCAGGGCTAAACCAGCCAGCACGCTCAGACCATGGTTGACCGCGGCGTCAATCCGGCCATTGGGACGTCTGCAGGGCTCCAGGGGAACCGAGCGATGCAGTTGCACCCAGGTCAGGGCGGTGCAATTGAGCAGATCAAAGGCCAGAGCGAAGCCCTGGAAGCTCAAGATCCCAGCAGAGATCCAGACGACTAAACGGCGTGAGTCCATCGGTGTTCCGTGACTGAACACCGGAGGGTTCCGGGGCCCTGCTGATTCAGGTACTTCGGCTCATCGCTCCTGGCCACCGAGTTGAGCCATGACTGTTGTGTGCCTTGGCAAGCACAGGGAGAACAAAGCCGGACTGGTGACCGGCTTTGTTCATGGCGCCTCCCCGGAGAGTGGCAGTCAGAGCTCCGCACACAGGCGACTTGCCTCCGGCTGCTCGGGCGGGATAGTTCTGTTGTGTGAGGAGTGAGGAACTCCAATCCGGAGTCGAAACGAGGACAGACGCCCGGATCGTTCCTGACCCCTAGCCCTGCCTTCGGCGGGGCTTTTTTCTTGCCTACGGCTCGGCATAGACGCCCCAGGCGGGGCGCGTCTTGAGCCAACCCTTGGCCATCAAGCCTTCCCAGAGCACCCGGGCATCGGCGCGACGCAGGTGATAGCGCTCCTTGAGGAGCGGCAGGTGGTCAGGCATGGCCTTACCCGTGTCCACAAACACCCAGGTCTCACGGCCCCAGGTGCGCTGATCCTTGTGAAAGCGAACCTGCCAACCGGCCCTGGGATCCCGCAGCCAAGCCTCCTCCATCAATCCACCACAAGCAGAGTACAGGTGTACTACAGCAGGATCGGTTTCGCAAGGGGCCAGGCGCAGGGATCAGCGGCTCACCATTCGCCCACAGGTCGCCTGATCGGCTTGGGCATCAGGCAATTGCGCTTCGTGGTGCTGGGTCGCTCATTGCGCCGGAGCACCTCCTCGGCGTTCCACAGGCCTTCGACGGATTGGCAGTGCCCCTGCGGGTCGCAGACCCTGAAGAAGTTCCCCCCCAACGAATCCAGGGTTGAACCCTTCGCCGTGTGCGCGATGCGTGATTCCGGCATCCGGAGCTGGCAGCTATCCCCGCCCGAACTCCCCCTGGGCGACAGAACAAGGGCAAACCAAGGGCGCTGACCGGCTCCACTGGCCAGCCGTGAGGCCACCACCGCGTTTGCGGCGGACCTTATGAAAAACAAACGATCAGTTGCCGCCGTTGCAGTAGCGGACGGCCTGGGCGTTGGTTTTGCCCTCGGCCACCACCTCTTCCACACATCCGTTGAAAAGCTTGCTCTGTTGCTTCAGCGCGCAGACGCCAACGGCGATCGAGGCCAGGGCGATAGCGGAGACGACCGTGGCCGAGATCTGAGCCACGCCGTAGACGAGCATCGCCTTCTTTTTGCCGCCGCAGTTCTGCTGGCTGTCGTTCGCTTCGCTCATCGCTCGGGTGTGACTGGCGCAACCCTATGGATCCGAAATCTGCTGGCGCGAGGCGGCCAGGACGAGATAACCGCCCAGGCGACATCCGCTCTCACTTCAGCTGAAACGGCCGAACCAACCTCGCCTTGAGACGCTGCAGAACTGTCGCTCCAGCCACCGTCTGGGCATCCAGACAGCTCGAGCAGAGCACCTGACCTTTGACGCTGCGGTAGTGCTGGGTGGAGCGCTCGATAAAGGTCCCGCAACGGCGGCAGGGAAAGATCGGACTCATGACGCTGCGCTCGATAGGACCATGCTGCAGGGCTGGGAGGGATCGCGTCTGCAACATCGATAGCCATGGGAGCCGGAACCCTTTGGGGTCCTTGCACCCCCTCGCCATGGAGATCAGCGCCGCCGGATTGGACCTGCTCAGACGCCTTGAGGGCTGCCGGCTCGAGGCCTACCCGGATCCCGGCAGCGGCGCAGAGCCCTGGACCATTGGCTACGGCCACACCGGAGCCGAGGTCCGGCCTGGTCTGGTCATCAGCCAGGCGCAGGCCGAACGCTGGCTGCTGGACGATCTACAGGACCGCGGGCGGGCCCTGAAGACGCTGCTGGCGGGCGTGCCCCTGAACCAGGGGCAATTTGATGCGCTGCTGAGCTTCTGCTTCAACGTCGGAGCTGGAGCCCTGGGGCGCTCGACCCTGCGCAGACGACTGCTGGCCGGGGAGCCCGCAGGGCGGGTGATCCGCGAAGAACTGCCCCGCTGGATTCATCCCCTGCCAGGCTTGATCCAGCGCCGCGCCGCCGAGATCCGACACGCTGAACGCCACAGCGCCACTGCCCTGGCGGTGCCCTACTGCTGCCAGAACAACAGCGCCACGGTGCACGGCCCGCGGATGTGCTTCAGCTCCAGCTGCGCCATGGCGGTGGAGTTTCTGCGGCCGGGCTGCTTCAGCGGTAGCGGCCAGATCGACGACCAGTACCTCGCGATCGTCCAGCGCTATGGCGAAAGCACGGAGGCCTCTGCCCAACTGCTGGCGATCGAGGCCTGCGGGCTGGCGGCCCGCTTCCGCCAAGACGGAACCATTCAGGACCTCATTGACCAGCTGGAACGCGGTATCCCGGCACCGGTGGGTTGGCTGCACCTCGGGCCAGTGGAGCAACCCACGGGCGTGGGCCACTGGAGTGTGGTCGTGGGCTGGGAGCCCAGCAGCCGCACCTTCTTGATGCACGACCCCAACGGCGAGGCGAATCTCGTGGGCGGCGGCTACGTCAAAACCGCCCTCGGCAGCGGAAAGGCCCAGCGTTATTCCGAGCGCAACTGGGGACGGCGTTGGATGGTCGAGGGTCCGGGCAGCGGCTGGTGGATGGAATTCAGCCAGCCATGAACTGCGACTTCTGCCTGCAGAGCGGGGAGCTGCACTACCGGATCCGCACGCAGGCCAGCGGCAGCTGGCGCTTCGCCTGTCCGGCCTGTTGGCAACGCCAGAGCCAAGAGCCCGGCTATCAGTACGGCGGCACCCGCAAGGCCAACCGACGCGAGCGGGACAAACGCAAACGGCGCTAGCTGCGGTAGGCGTCGATGAAGCTCGCACGCACGGATGCGATCAACGTCTCAGGCAGCTCCAGTCCCGCCCCCTGGAGGTACTGATCCAGTGCTGGCCCGAGCTGATCCTGCAAGGCCAGGCACTGGGCCGCCGAAAGGGCTAAGGCTTGTTGATAGAGCTCTTTGTTCGTCTTGCCGAGATGGAACAAACGACAACCCTCATCGATGACCGCCGTCAGTTGCGGATCCCTGAGGCACTGGCTCTCGCTGCCGGCATAGGGAAGGCTGCGGTTGCGGATGACAGAACGAACCAGAGCAAAGGAACGATGGGCCAATTCCGGGCCGACTCGATCCTCCGCTTCGCGGCGCTCCTTGATCTGGATCAAGGCATTGACCAACTCGGCAGCTTTGAAGAGCGCCAGACAGTGGCGTTGCTTTGGAGAGAGGGCCTCGAGTTGAACGAGAGAGTCCGCGACGGCCGCCAGAAAAGCCTCGTCTTTGTCAGCCAGGGCTGGGCAGGACCGCCAACGCTCCATCGCCCCTGCCACCGCTCATGCTGACCGTAGCCAGAGGGTGCCGCGATGACCGTTGAACGCCTGCAGATCCCAACACAACGCCCCTTTCAGTGCATCGCTCTCACCGAAGCCCTGGAGCACTTCATCGCCAAGCAAGGGGAGAAGGACGGAACGGTGCTGATCAGCGGGCAGCACACCACAACGGCCGTGATCATCAACGAGATGGAGGAGCGTCTGATCTGGGACCTCGAGGCCTGGCTTGCTGAGATCGCCCCTGCCCAGCGCCCCTGGAAACACAACGACCTCGAGCTTCGGCCCAACATCCCTGCCGATGAACCCCGCAATGCCCACGCCCACCTGCAGGCGCTGCTGCTCGGCAACCAGGTGATGGTGGCCGTCCAAGACGGGACGCCGGTGCTGGGGACTTATCAAGACGTGATCCTGGTGGAGCTGGACGGGCCGCGTCAGCGAACGGTCGCCCTGCAGTGGATTGCCTAGGGTCTGCGCCCAACGACATCCAGCCATGCCCAGCCGCGAACAGATCCTGGCCGCCTCCGCCGGCTGGGTGGCGGTGCTCTTGAACGTGGTGCCGGGCCTGGGGGCGGGCTACCTCTACCAACGGCGCTGGAAGGCCTACTGGATCACCTCGGCCCTGGCCACCGCTTGGTTTGTCGCCGGAGCGGTGCTCGGCCAGGACGCCGAACCCGCCGCCGAAGCCCAGAACCAGCTGGTGGGGCTGATCGGCCTGCTGCTGCTGGCCGGCGGCACTGCCACCGAAGCCGGTCTGGCGGTCAAGAAGGTGCGCGCCGGGCTGGAGTAGGTCCTCAGGTCTGCAGGGGGGCGAGCTCGCAGCGGCCCTCCTTGTCGACGGGCCGCACGGGCCGATCCGAGACCATCCGCAGCTGGGACGTCAGGCTCTTGAGGTTGAAGGTCTCATCGCTGCCCACCGGGGGATCCACGGCCTGCCAGCTGGAGGCGTCACCCTCACGGCTGAACTCACCCACCCGCGTCTCAATCCGCAGCTCATCACCCCGCAGGGAAGAGGCGGTCTGCACCGAGAAGCGCAGCTCGGGCGTCGGCCGGTAGGCGTTCAGGGGCTCAATGAATGCATAGAGGCGGCCGCTGCGCGCATCAAAGACGACCTCCTGGCGGCCGGGTCCACTGCAGACCAGGCGCTTCAAAGAGGGAGAGGGGGTGCACCCCCAGACCAGAAGCAAGGCCAGGGGAAGCAAGCCGCTCAGACGTTGCATCAGCCCTAGCCGAAGGTGCTGCCGTTCCAGCCCCAGCTGCTGGCTTTGACATCCTCGAAGGCCACATAGATGCGATTGGCCGGGATACCCGTTCGCGCTTCGATCAGATCGCAGAAGGCCGCGGTCATCGCCGGGGGCTTGAGGGCACCAATCGACTTGATCTCGACGTAGGCGCAGGGATCACTACTGCCGGCGAAGGTCATCGGCACCGCCGTCTCCAGCAGGGTCATCACGTAGGACTCCGGCTTGCCGGTCTGCTGGGCCAGAGCCGCCGAGAGTTCCTTGAGCAACCCAGCGGCATCGGCCAGCTCAGGCAACGAGGTACGCACGTTGATCAGGGGCATCGCAGCTCAGGGCACTGCTTCAAATCTGCCACGACGATTTGGTCTGGCACCAACGCCAGCTCTCGACGTTGATCAGTAACCCCAGCACCAACATCACTGCCATCAGCAGCACCTGATCGGAGCGCGAATCAGGGATCAGGATGTCAACGACGAAATGGGCAGTGTTGGTCAGGGTGTAGACGACACTCAGACCGAACTGAAACCAGCGCCAGCGCCGCCAGCCCGGGGCACTGGAGGCGTAGCTGCTCAGGACATAGGCCCCAAGCGGAACGAGGAAGTAGAGCAGCATCGCCCAGAACACCAGGGGCAGACGTTCGGTGGCGACATGGCTCTCGATCTCAGGGGAGAGGCCATGGAAAAGCGGCATCAATCCCAGATCGGTGTGAAACAGCAGGCACAGAAACCAGGCTGTCCAGAGGCTCCGCACGCGCTGGGCGTGATCGATGCTCAGCGGCCTACGGGGTACAGGGGCCATCGGTCTTCACCTCCACCTGATCGCCGAGTTGCACCGAGGCAAGCATCGCCTTGAGGGTGGGTTCAGAGACGTTCAGGCAGCCGCCGGTGACCTGCTCGCCGATGCGCTGTTCGTTGTTGCTGCCGTGGATAGCGAAGCTGTACCAGCGGAATTTGCCGTCGTAGGTGTTGAAGGCAAAGGGCTGCTTGACGCTGTCGATCGGCTCCAGGCTGATGTAGCCGATTCCGTATTCACCGACCTCACCATCGCCCTTGAAGTCGATGGCGTTCATGTTCTTGAAGAGCGTCTCCTTGAGCTCCGCCTTGCTCTTGCCGGACTGGGCGATCAGTTTGGGATCCATCTCAAAGCGGTCCTTGCTGAGGATCGCGTTGACCTTGAAGGAACCCAGGGGGGTGTAGCCCTCCTCGAAACGGGTCTTGGCACAGGTCACCCCAAGCCGGCCAAAGCCCACTTGAAAAGTGGTGCGCTCATCGCCGCGCACCATCACCCCTTGGCTCTTGGCGGGGATGTTCTGATCCAGCTCAATCGTGATCGGAGCCGTGATGGCCGGCGCGCCACTGGCCGTGGTCTTGGGAGAGCTGCCGCCGCAACCGCTCAGGGCCAGAGCCAGGCTGATCCCGGCCAGCGAGGGTAGACGTCGCATCCAAGACCAACCGCACTCACTCCATGTTGGCGAGGACGCCTGGATTTGCATGCAGCAACCCTGGACGGCCGGGGCCGCTGGATTCACCATGAGGGCAGGCACCCTGAACCGATGGACGACGCACTGCTGGCCCTCGTGGAAGATCTGGGATCGGGGAACGTGCTTGATGCCGAGACCCTTGAGGGCTGCACGGTCGAGCCCCATGAGCTCGATGAGATGGATGAGGACCAGGCGGCGATCGTCGCGGCCCATGTCTTTGAGCAGCTCTTTGACCACGACGTCTCCCAACAGCGCGGGGAGTCGGCCGATCCCGAGGAAGGGGTCTGGAGCGGCACGGTCGATTCCTTCAAGTTCACGATCGAGCGCGATGACGCCGGTGATCTGGTGCTGAACTTCAGCAGCGGGGACTAGGGCGATGGCACAGGCGACCTGGGCAGTGAAGCTGATCGATAAGGGCCGCACCCTGCAGGTTCAAGTGCAGGCCCACACCCAAGCCGAAGCACGGACCATCGCTGAACACCAGTACCCGGGCTACAAGGCGATGAGTGCCCAGCGGGCCTAGATCAGGAGGCTTCACGATGAACACCCCCGCCCCCGACTGGATGCCGGATGCCGCGAAAGGCACCTACCCGGGCTGGGTGCAGCGCAAGGCGGTGACGTTGTCCAAGCGAGACCAGAAACGCGGTGGCGTGGGCAACGTGCAGCAGTACCGCCTGGCGATCCACGAGGCGGTGCTGGCCTCAGAAGGCCGCGACCACTGGACCGGCGAATGGCTCGCCTGGGAGCTGATCGGCACCTACGACAACCGCGATGCGGCCACGGGCAAAGGTGAGAGCAAGAAGCGCTACGCGATGCTCCCCACCCTTGATCAACCCTCCAAGCAACCGGAACCCAACTTCGTGATCTGCGCCTGGCGCACCAATGACGCCAAGCACGACATGACGCCGCAGGAGCTGCTGGAGTTCTGCACTGCTGTGATCAAGCACAGCCCGAACTGGGGTGGCTCAGGCACAGCTGACGAGTAATCAATGCTTTCGGCAATAAAAGACCGCCGGTACTCCTACCGGCGGCGCTACATCCCGTACCCATGACCTGCGTTCCACAAGTTCTGGCTACGGACGCACGCTAGAGACCAGGAACAACACGTCCATCGGCCTTAGCAGTTCGTAGGACGCTATTGCGGTGAGGCAATCGCGAGCTTGCGCTTGAGGTCTTCGTTTTCATCTTCCAAAGCCTGAATCCGGGCCTTGAGCTGATCAACCTCTGAGGCTTTCTCGCTCAGGGTTGTGATCTTGGCGTGATAGGTCGAGGGGATTTCCTGAATCCAAGAATCAAGATCGCTGCGTTGCATGGTTCAACGTTCTTGCTGACCGCAAGCTAGGGCGGCTGCATGCCGATCACCAGGGGGCAGGCTCAGACCAACTGATGCCGGCTGCTCACCAGTTCACCGGTGCACTCCACCGGCAGAAGCTTGGAGCGTCCCTTGCCGTACCAAAGCTCCACCAAGGCCGCGCTCTTGATTCCGGGATTAGCCCCAGCCAGCAGCCAGAGCTCGTCATGCAGCACCTGGGTCTGATCCGGCATTCCCACGTACCAAGGGGCCTCCGGATCCGCTGAGAGCTCCTCATGGAGCAGCAGCAGAGCCTCGAGAACGTCAGCAGCCAGTTCAGGCGTCATGCCTCCATCCAGGCACAGCGCCGGGGCCTAAAGCAAGCCGCAGAAGGACCTAGCGCACGGGAACGCCCTCACTGGGATTGAGCGTGCGCTGCAGCGCAGCCGGATGGCAGTGGGGATGGCGCATCACCTCCTCACGCCAGCTCCAGATGGCCTGCTGCACCGCAGGGCGATCGTGTTGGGAAGCAGGACGTGGGGACGCAGGCATGAGCGGTTGCCGGGGATGGTCTGTTCAGCGTTGGCAGCGCAACAGCAGCGAACTGTCCGCTTTAAACACCTCTTGAAAAACAGGTAGAAGTGCGCACCGAGAAAGAGCGCAACTGCCGACGACTTTCCCCATCCGTAGCAACGACAACCGGATTCTGTGAACGGGGTTCAGATTGAACAAACCCAAAGGTCCATCGGGGGAGACAGTCAACGCACAACCACCACCTCACCCCCCTGCCATGGAAATCCTTGCCGTCATCGCCATCGTCGGTGCAGCCTTCGGCGGAGCCGCTGCCCTGACCAAGAAGTGAGCGACTGACGCTCCAGAGGAAACCGCAACCCCTGGGCTCGTTTGGGTCCAGGGGTTTTTGCTGGGCTATAGCAGGGAGAACCGGCCCAGGAGCCATGCGCCGCTCAGTCCTGCCGCTGTTGACCCTGATCGGGATCGCCGCCCTGAGCCAGCAGCCTCCGGCCCGCGCCGACACCACCACGGCCTACTGCCAGCTCAGCCGCCACGACCACACCATTCCCCTGGAGTCCGGTCCCTGCGCGTTCTCCCAACGCCAGGGGAACGTCAACGTTCAGATGGGCAAGCGCTGGGCCTTTCACTTCCCGGCCGATCAACAAGGACAGAGCTATCAGCGCAGCAACAGCGAGCAGGGCCTGCGCTTTAGCCGAGAGGGGGACTACACCTTGAGCGTCTTCTGGCGGCACTCCCTGCAGTGCGCCGGCAGGAGCGAACCAGTCTCGGTGGCCTACACACCAACAGGGGCAGATCTGGCCATCGGCGATCAACACATCGCTCTAACCGGCAGCGACGCCCGCTACAGGGCGCCAGGCGTTGAACTCTGGGAGCATCAAGGCACGACCCGGATCGATTGGTTGGGCCAAGTGATCAGCTGTCGATAACGGCAAGGAGTGCAACAAGTGCGGCATTCGGCCGCACTTCTGAGGCGTATCCCTGGCATCAACCATCGATTGAACAGATGGATTGTGTTGACTAGCAATAGATCCAATTGGCCTAGCCCAATGAAAGCTCTATCAAGGCGTGATTTGCTAAAACATCGCCTGAATGCCGCCGTAAAACACAGCAAGAGCTTGACCTTGCTCACCGATGAACTGTCGCTGTCCATTGAAGCCATCCACAATGAGCTGATGGGCATTCATGGCTGGAGTGACGAAGACGCCGCCCTGTCACTGGTCGACACGTTGCGTGGCATTGAACACAGCCTGATGGAAGCACTCGTCCTTGTGGATGGATCCGAGGGCTAGTTCAATTCTGAATCAACCCAGACAGGTTCCCCTGACTCGGAGGAACTTGTCCGTCTCCAGGACTTGGTTTTCAATGCTGCAGCAGGCGTGCTTGAGAGGCCATGCACCACCCTCAGCAGAGCCTCGGCTCAATCAAAACCTAGGGCTGCATTGAAAACATCTGGCACGGTAATTAACAAGGCCGCCAGCACCGTTTCCTTTGCTGTATTGATCTGCGCATCCAGTTCTGAATCCGCAAGAGCTGCACGAATCAGGCGTGCCTCTTGATGGGTCAACCGCTCCTGCACCACATGCTCGATGGCCAGGGCCACCAGCAAACCAATCAGCTCATCGACCTGATCGCTTGAGACGCTCTCCATCAGCGCAACCGCTCCAACAGCGCCCGAGAGATCACCAGTGCGTCACGCATCAGCAATGGCACCATCGTCTCCAGTGCCGCATCCTCTGGCTCGGACTTCAGTACATCCCTCAATCGACTCAGGGCCTGCAGCATCACGCCGGCTCGAAACTCAGGCTTCTGCTCCAGCTCCAGCAGAAACCCTTGCAAGTCACCTTGATATCCACCCTGGCCGCAAAGACAATCCCAGGCAGAACCGTCCTGATCCAATAGGAAGCGCCCCGGCAAGGCCGCGACTGGCTCGTCCCGTCTCGTCAGCGGATGACTCCCGCCGAGGAACGAATCGGCTGCGTCATGGGCTCCATCTGCAGACAGGCTCTGGTCCAACTCCTCTCCATGGGACCTCGACCAGGTCAGCCGTGCTGGGGGCTCAGACGTTGGCGGAAGCTTTGCCGCACCTCCAGCACCAACTAAAAACGAACCACAGACGCGCCAATCATCCATTGACCCACATTCATTCACCTCTCAACCTTCAGCAGTATCGAAGGCGTTGGCGTTCAATGCTGCACATCCACAGCAACATGAATCGCCCAGCGGTCAACCTGCTGTCCTAGAGAAACAAAGGTCGATTAGATTCGCCGCCAACTCAGCATCAAAGCTGCGTTCAGAGAAAGCGGTTCTCACTACTTTGAAGACAGAGTGTAGTGACCGAAGTGAAAGCAATCAGTTCTCCAGCACTCCGGTTAGTCCTCCCGTTTGAGCACGTTGGCCTCGAAGCCATCTCACTTGTAGGCGGCAAGAATGCGTCTCTCGGCGAGATGATCCGAGAGCTATCAAACCAAGGCATCAAGGTTCCCTCGGGCTTTGCAACGACCGCTCACGCCTACCGAGTTCTCCTGGATTCCGCCCATCTCAGCCAAGGCCTGCATGACTGCCTCGATGGTCTCGACGCAGAGCAGCTCCCCGCACTTCAACAAGCTGGAGCCGCCGCTCGCGACCTCCTTCTCAAGGCACCCCTGCCGATCGAGCTTGAGGAGCAACTGCTGCTGCACTACCGAGAGCTGGGATCACCTGCAGTAGCTGTGCGTTCCAGCGCCACTGCTGAAGATCTGCCACAGGCATCCTTTGCCGGTCAGCAGGAGACCTATCTCAATGTGGAGGGCGAGGCAGCACTGCTAGAGGCCTGCCGGCGTTGCTATGCCTCACTGTTCACCGACCGGGCCATTTCCTACCGGCAACTGAACGGCTTTGATCACTTCGATGTGGCCCTTTCGATCGGCATTCAGCGCATGGTGCGCTCCGATCTGGCCTGCTCGGGGGTGATGTTCAGCCTCGATACCGAGTCGGGGTTTCGTGATGTGGTTCTTCTCACGGCGGCCTACGGCTTGGGCGAGAACGTGGTGCAAGGAGCCGTCAATCCTGATGAATACCTGATTTTCAAACCGACCCTTCTCGAGGGTTTTGCACCGATCGTCAGCCAACGGCTGGGAGAGAAGGCCATTCGCATGGTCTACGCGCAAGCGGGATCAACCCGGAACGAATCGGTGCCGGCCTGCGATCGGCAACGCTTTGCCCTCGATCAAGCGGAGGTCCTGCAATTGGCCCGCTGGGCTTGCCAGATCGAGGCCCACTACAGCGAGCGACACGGGCAAGCCACACCGATGGATATTGAGTGGGCCAAGGACGGCAAGACCGGAGAACTCTTCATCCTTCAGGCCAGACCTGAAACGGTGAAATCTCGCCGAGACGTCAACGTGCTGCGGAGCTGGCATCTCGAACCCCATGACGCGGCGTTGCTTTGCAGAGGACGCGCCATTGGGACATCGGTCAGTAGTGGCGCAGCACGGATCCTGCATCACCCCAGTGAGATTCACCGTTTTCAAAGCGGTGACCTGCTGGTGACCGATCGCACCGATCCCGACTGGGAACCGGTGCTCAAGCGGGCCAGCGGTGTGGTGACCAATCGAGGCAGCCGCACCTGTCATGCGGCGATCATTGCTCGGGAAATGGGCATCACGGCCGTCGTCGGCGCGGACCAGGCGACAGAGCGCATCCTGGATGGAGAAACCATCACGCTGAGCTGTTGCGAAGGTGATGAGGGGCGCGTCTATCGCGGTGCCCTGCCCTTCCGGGTGGAGGAGAGCGCTGTGGGGGATCTGCCCGCGACTCGAACCCAGATCCTCATGAATGTGGGGAACCCGGAGGAGGCCTTCAACCTTGCGGCCATTCCATGCGATGGCGTGGGCCTGGCCCGGCTGGAGTTCATCATCGCCAACCAGATCCGTGTGCATCCGATGGCGTTGCTCCACCTCAACCGGGTGGTGAGCCAGGACGAGCAGCAGGCGATCCTCCAGCTCACGGCCGGCTACGCCAACCCCGCCGACTACTACGTCGATCGACTGGCGCAGGGAATCGGACGTCTGGCCGCAGCCTTTTACCCAAGGCCTGTGGTCCTGCGTTTCTCCGACTTCAAAAGCAACGAGTACGCCAAGCTGCTGGGGGGCAGCGGATTTGAGCCAGTCGAGGCGAACCCGATGCTCGGCTGGCGTGGTGCATCGCGTTACACCTCACCGGCCTTTCGTGAGGCGTTCGCCTTGGAATGCAAGGCCCTCATCGCTGTTCGCCAGCACATGGGACTGAGCAATGTCATCCCAATGGTGCCCTTCTGCCGCACCCCGGAAGAGGGGGATCGGGTGCTGGAGGAGATGGCTCTCCATGGTCTGGTGCGAGGAGAGCAGGGTCTTCAGGTTTATGTGATGTGTGAACTGCCAAGCAACGTCATGGCGGCCGAAGCCTTTGCCCAGCGTTTCGATGGCTTCTCCATCGGCTCCAATGACCTCACCCAGCTCACCTTGGGCCTGGACCGGGATTCCGCTCTGGTGGCCGAGCTCTTTGATGAACGTCACCCAGCAGTGCTGGAGATGGTGCGCTTGGCCATTCGGACCGCGAAGCAATGCGGTTCCAAGATCGGAATCTGCGGACAGGCCCCGAGTGACTATCCAGAGTTCGCGGAGTTCCTGGTCAAGGAAGGCATCGACTCCATCAGCCTCAATCCCGATGCTGTGATCAAGACACGACTGGCCATTGCCAGCATTGAGCAGCAGCTCTGCTGAGGTTGCCGTTCGCCAGTCATCTCCTCAATACCTTGCGGAGATGAGCGAGCTGGGGCGATGTCGCCTGTTTTTGATGCGTTAGATCCAGTTCTGAGGCGTCACGGCTACCGAGCCGAGGCCCTGCTGGAGGTGCTCGCCGCCGCTCAACAGATCTATGGCCACCTCAGCCCCAGCCTGCTGCGCCATGTCGCCGGTCTCCTGCGATTGCCTTTGAGCCGCGTGCAGGGCACGGCGAGTTTCTATCACCTCTTTCGCCTCAGTCCTCCACCTCGGCATCAGTGCCTGGTTTGCACCGGCACGGCTTGCCATGTTCAGGGCGCAGGCCTCCTGTTCAAGGCACTCCAGACGACCCTCAAGCAGCCCTGGTGCGAGCTGGGCTCGGTGCGCTGCATTGGCAGCTGCAGCGGAGGACCACTGCTGGTTGTCGATGGCGACATCTGGACTCACCAGACCAGTGCCACAGCGCTTGCTGGTCTTCGAAAGCTGGAGCCATGAGAAGCGGCCTTCGTTTCTGCACGTCCACCAGCTGCCGCAGCCGAGGGAGTGAGGGCTTGCTGCAGCACTGCGCTGCCGTCGCCAGGCAGGGTGAAGCAGGCCTATCGGTCAAGGGGGTCGGCTGCCTGGGCCCCTGCAGCGAGGGGCCATTGATGGTCATCGATACCGAGGCTGGATCCCGGTTGATGGCTCTTGAGCACTCTGCGCTGGAGTCCCTCCCGACGGAGCTTGAGACAACCTTGAGTCGCGGTGCCCTGATCGCATGGCAACCCTCCGGGAGTCGAGAGATCCTGCCTGAGGAACCCTTCCTCGCCCTGCAGCGGCGCCTGGTGCTGGCGCAGTGCGGGCGCATTGACCCCGAGTCATTGGAGGAGGCCGAGGCAGCCGGTGCCTACCTCCAGCTGCGGCGTGTTCTGCAGGAGAACGATCCCCTGGCCATCATCGAGCGCGTCAGGCGCAGTGGGCTACGGGGTCGCGGCGGCGCGGGCTATCCCACGGGTTTGAAGTGGGCCGCCGTCGCCGCCATGCCGGGGGACTCCAAGGTCGTGGTCTGCAACGCCGATGAGGGCGATCCCGGTGCCTTTATGGATCGCACGGTGATGGAGGGAGACCCCCACACCCTGCTTGAGGGGATGGTGATTGCAGCCTTCGCTGTGGGGGCAGAGCGGGGATGGATCTATGTCCGCGGTGAATACCCCCTGGCGATTGAGCGGTTGCGGCGGGGAATCGAGCAGGCCAGGCAGAGCGGTTGGCTTGGTGGCTCGGTGGGCGCTAGCGGCTTCCGTTTTGATCTGGAGCTTCGCGTGGGAGCCGGCGCCTATGTCTGCGGAGAGGAAACCGCCTTAATCCATTCGATCGAGGGACGGCGCGGTGTGCCCAGACCCCGTCCGCCCTTTCCGGCAGAGCAAGGGGTCCATGGATTCCCCACACTGATTAACAACGTCGAAACCTTCGCCAACATCCCTGCGTTGTTGCGTCTGGGACTGGAGGCCTACGGCCAAGGCACCAAGGTCTTCTCCCTGACAGGCCACGTGCAACGCAGTGGAGTCGTCGAAGTGCCCATGGGCACGAGCCTGCGCACGATTGTGGAGACGATGGCCGGTGGCCCAAAGAACGGCCATCAGATCAAGGCGGTCCAGACCGGAGGGCCATCGGGGGGCTGTGTCCCCGCCAGCCACCTGGACACCCCTGTGGATTACGAGAGCCTGCGTGAGCTCGGCACGATCATGGGCTCGGGCGGGATGGTGGTGATGGATGACACCACCGACATGGTGGATCTGGCCGCCTTCTTCATGGCCTTCTGCCGAGAAGAGTCCTGCGGCAAATGCATCCCCTGCCGCTGCGGCACGGTCCAGCTGGAGATGCTGCTGCGCAAGCTGCTGGCGGGCCAAGGGACAGGCTCCGACCTAAGCCAGTTGGAGAGCCTCTGCCACACCGTCAAAGAGGCCAGTTTGTGTGGATTGGGCCAAAACGCACCCAATCCAGTGCTGAGCAGCCTGCGTCATTACCGGGGCGACTTTCTCGCCTTGCTGCAGAGGGACCGGCGCCCATGAGCATCGTCACCCTGCGCATTGACGACCGCGATGTAGCGGTCTCATCCGGAACGACTCTCTTGGCGGCCATCCGCTCCGAGGGCCTCTCCGTTCCCACCCTTTGCGATCTCAAGGGGGTGTCACCGGTGGCGGCCTGCCGTCTCTGCCTGGTGGCGCTGGAAGGAACAGAGAAGCTGCAGGCCGCTTGTGTCACCAGCGTGCAGGAGGGGATGAGGGTCAAGACCAACACCCCGCAATTGGAGGAGATCCGACGTTCGGTGATCGAAATGCTGTTCACCGAGGGGAACCATGTCTGTGCGATCTGTGTCGCCAATGGGGATTGTGAACTTCAGGACCTCGCGGTGCAGGTGGGCATGGATCACAGCCGCCTCCCCTATCGATTTCCAGAACGGTCGGTGGATCTTTCCCACTCGCGATTTGGCTTAGATCACAACCGCTGCATTCTCTGCACCCGTTGCGTTCGGGTCTGCGATGAGGTGGAGGGCGCCCACGTCTGGGATGTGGGCTGGCGGGGCGAGCAGTGCCAGATCATCTCCGGCCTGGCTGAGCCCTGGGGGGAGGTCCAGGCCTGCACCGATTGCGGCAAGTGCGTGGAGGTCTGCCCCACCGGTGCCCTCTTCCACAAGGGGGACAACAGCGCAGAAAAGCACGGTCATCCAGAGCGGCTCCAGGCCCTGGTCGAGGCACGCACCCATCAGCACTGGCAGCCATGAGCACCTCCTCCCCCCGCAAGCGTCTGGCCACGGTTTGGTTGGCGGGTTGTTCGGGCTGCCACATGTCGTTTCTCGATCTCGATGAATGGCTGCTGGAGCTCGCCGAGCAAGCCGACATCGTCTACAGCCCGGTGGGATCGGACCAGAAGCTCTATCCCAAAAATGTCGACATCGCCCTCGTGGAGGGAGGGGTCGCCAACGAGGACAACCTGGAACTGCTGCTGCAGGTGAGGGCCAACTCACAAATCCTGGTGAGCTTTGGCGATTGCGCCATCACGGCCAACGTCCCAGGGATGCGCAACATGCTCCAGGGCGCCGATCCCGTGCTCCGGCGCGGCTACCTGGATCTAGCCGACAGCAGCGCCCAACGCCCCCATGCACCAGGTCTCATCCCTGAGCTCCTCGATCGGGTCCTGCCAGTCCATGAGTTGGTCGCCGTGGAGATGTTCCTGCCGGGATGTCCGCCCAGTGCGGCGCAGATCCGATCAGCGCTAGAGGCACTGCTGCAGGATCAGCGGCCTCCGCTCCAGGCCAACCGGGAGATCCGTTTTGGCTGAAGCGAGCCAGCAACGGCGCCGGATTCAGATCGATCCAGTGACCCGAATCGAAGGTCACGCCAAGATCTCGATCCAGCTCGATGCCTCGGGGGCGGTGGAGACGGCCCGCTTCCACGTCACTGAATACCGCGGTTTTGAGAAGTTCTGCGAGGGCAGACCCTTCACCGAGATGGCCGCCATCACGGCCCGGATCTGCGGGATCTGTCCGGTCAGTCATCTGCTGACCGCAGCCAAAACCGGAGACAAGATCCTCGGGGTCTCGATCCCCCCTACGGCGGAGAAGCTGCGCCGCCTCATGAACTTGGCGCAGATCACCCAATCGCACGCCCTGTCCTTCTTTCACCTCAGCAGTCCCGATTTCCTCTTGGGCTGGAACAGTGATCCGGCACGACGCAACATCTTTGGTCTGATCGCGGCGAACCCTGATCTGGCCCGCAGTGGAATCCGCCTACGTCAATTCGGCCAGGGCGTCATCGAGGCCTTGGGGGGGCGCAAAATCCATGCCGCCTGGGCCGTCCCGGGGGGAGTACGCAGCCCGTTAGCGATCGAGACCCGCGATCAAATCCGAGCCGGACTGCCCGAGGCCTTCGCCGTTGTCGAGCAGGGGCTGAGGGTGTTCAAAGAGTTGCTCGATCGACAACTGCGTGAAGAACTCGAGGTCTTTGGCCACTTTCCCTCGCTCTTTGTGGGGTTGATCGGCCATGGCGATCGCTGGGAGCACACCAGTGGATCCCTCTGCCAGGGCATCCGGGTCATCGATAGCCAAGGTGGCGTGCTTGCCGATGGCTTGCGGGAAGACGACTACGCCTCCTTCATCGCCGAAGCGGTGGAGCCTTGGAGCTACCTCAAATTCCCCTACTACCGGCCCTTAGGCCTGGAGGCCGGGAGTTATCGCGTCGGCCCCCTGGCCCGGCTGAACCTCTGCACGCGGATTGGCACGGAACGGGCCGATCGCGAGTTGCTGGAGTTCCGCCAACGGGGGGGGCGCGTAGTGACGGCCTCGTTCCTCTATCACCTGGCTCGCTTGGTGGAGATCCTGGCCTGCCTTGAGCAGATGGAGCAGCTGCTGGATGATCCCGAGCTGTGCTCCCCCCACGTGCGCGCCCGAGCAGAGGTCAACTGCCTGGAGGCCGTGGGCGTGAGTGAGGCACCCCGCGGCACCCTGCTGCACCACTACCGGGTGGATGCCAATGGGCTGATTGAGAAGGTGAATCTGATCATTGCCACCGGCCAGAACAACGGGGCGATGAATCGCACGGTGACCCAGATCGCCAGGCATTACCTCACCCCAACGCAGACCCAGGCGGCCCAGCTCAACGAGGCACTGCTCAACCGCATCGAAGCGGGGATTCGTTGCTTCGATCCGTGCCTGTCCTGCAGCACACATGCCGCAGGAGCCATGCCCCTGCAGGTGCAGCTGTTGAGTGCAGAGGGAGATCTACTCCAGGAGCTGAAACGCGAATGAGCACTGCGCTGAAGCCCCTTGTGATTGGCATCGGCAACCTGCAGAGGGGTGATGACAGCGCCGGCTATCGCATCGCTGCTGCCCTGCAGGACGAGTTAGCGGTGCCCTGCCGGGTGATTGCGAGCCACCAGCTCATGCCGGAGTTTGCGGAGCCGATTGCCACCGCAAGTCGGGTGTTGTTCATCGACTCCACCATCGATCCCGAACGATGTTCGCGCTGGTCCTCTCCCCAACTCGAGCCCCTGGGGTGCCTCCCCCTGACGAAGACGTCCTTGAGCCATCAGGGCACCCCCCAGGATCTCTTGGCCCTGGCTGAGGCCTTGTACAGCTCGAGACCACCGGCCTGGCAGCTGCTGATCCCCTCCCTGCATTGGGAGCATGGAATGGAACTCTCCCCCTTGACCTCAACAGCGGCGGCCATGGCCGTGCCCCTGGTCCGCGCCTGGGGATCAGGGCATGCATGAGTTAGCGCTGATCGATGAGCTCTGCCGCATCGCCCAACAGGCGGCCAGGGATCAGGGAGCCAGCACGATCCATTCGCTCCTGTTGCGAATCGGCAACCTCTCCGGCGTGGATGCGGAAGCGTTGCGTCAGGCCTTTGCCGTGGTGGCGACAGCCCCCCCCTGGAGCAGCACTCGTCTTGAGCTGGAGGTGGTGAGAACCCGCTGTTTCTGCGCTCACTGCCGCCAGGCCTTTCGGCCAACGGATCTGATTCATCAGTGCAGCCGCTGCGGTGCGCTCTCCAGCGACGTTCTCGAGGGCCGCGAACTTGAACTGGTTTCGATGGAGGTCTCCTGATGTGTGGCCAGTGCGGCTGTGAGCAGGGCGCTCCATTCACACCAGAGCCAACGCGGATCGTTCTCCAACGCAACCTGCTGGAGCGCAATGAGCAGCAGGCCTTGCACAACCGCATCCACTTCGAGCAACACGGTTTGCTCGCGGTGAATCTGGTCTCCGCACCGGGGTCAGGGAAGACCGCCTTTCTCGAGCAGCTGGCGCGCCAGTGGCCGCGACCACCCATCGGGGTGATCGTTGGCGATTTGGCCACCGATAACGACGCCCAGCGTCTGAAGAGTGCAGGGGCACGCTCTGTGCAGATCCAGACAGGCGATCTCTGCCATCTGGAGGCTGATCTGGTGGCTCGCGCCTTTGATCAGCTGGAGACCAGGGGGATGGATCTCTTGATGATCGAGAACGTCGGCAATCTCGTCTGCCCCACGGCTTTTGCGTTGGGGGAACACCTGCGGATCGCCTTGATCTCGGTCACCGAGGGTGAGGACAAACCCCTGAAATACCCGGCCCTATTCAGAAGTGTCGATGCAGTGCTGATCAACAAGATCGACCTGGAGGAGGTGGTGGGCTTTGATCGCCGCGCCGCCCTCGCCAATCTCAGGGACACGGCTCCCCAGGCAGAGGTCTTTGCCATCTCTGCTCGATCGGGAGCCGGGGTAGAGGCTGTCATGGCCTGGCTGCAGGATGAGCAGCGGAACTGAGTGGGCGCTGCAGCTGCAGCTCAGTGGGCGGGTGCAGGGCATTGGGTTTCGCCCGGCCATCCATCGCAGGGCCACACAACTGGGGCTGGGTGGCTGGGTCGCCAACAACACAAGCGGCGTGATCCTGGAGCTGCATGGCTCGAGGCCTCAACTCGAGGTGTTTCTCAAACAGCTGCTGAGGGATCCCCCAACACACAGTCGGATGGACCAGGTGCAGCCGGGTTGGCGGCAGATCCCCTGCGGCAAGCGACCGTTCCGGATTGTGCCCTCCCAGCCGTCACCGGGTTCCTCGGCACTGATCGCACCAGATCTGGCCCTCTGCAGGGCATGCCTGGCCGAGCTTCTGGATCCGAGCAACCGACGCTTCGGCTATCCCTTCATCAGTTGCGCCCAGTGCGGACCGCGCTACAGCCTCCTGCAGACGTTGCCGTTTGAGCGGGACAACACCAGCTTCTCCGCCTTCCCGCCGTGCGCCACCTGCGCTGCGGAATACGCCAATCCCGAGGACCGCCGCTTTCATGCTCAGACGATCAGCTGCCCGGCCTGCGGACCAAGCCTGAGCTGGAACCAAAGGATTGCGGACTACGGGGAAGGCCTGCAGGCCGCGACGCAGCTACTGCGGGCAGGGGGCATCCTCGCCCTGCAGGGGGTCGGTGGCTTTCAACTCCTGGCTGATCCAACCCACGGCCAAGCGTTGGCCAGGCTGCGGACCAGAAAGGGGCGGCCTGAAAAACCCCTGGCCCTACTCAGCAGCAGAGCAGCGCTCGAGGAGATCTGTCGACCATCAGAGCCTGAACTGGAGCTCTGGCAGTCCCCTCTCGCCCCGATCGTGCTGATGCGCCGTAGCCCTGATGCGGGTGTGGATGCACGGGTGGCGGGATCAAGTCCCTGGTTGGGGGTGATGCGCCCGGCCAGTGGCTTGCAACAGCTCTTGCTCGAGCACGTTGGTTCCCCCTTGGTCTGCACCAGCGCCAATCGTTCCGGGGAGCCGATTGCGGCCGATGTCAACGCCGATGAGGCCTTGCTCGCCTCCCTGGCGGATGGTGTGCTGAGTCATGAATTACGCATCGTCAACCGCATCGACGACAGCGTGATGCGCTGGGCCGCCGGTGCCCCCCTGGTGCTGCGGCTCGGGCGTGGTCTCGCGCCTCTCGCCCTTCCAACCCAAGCCCAGCCATGCTCCGCTCCGGTGCAACTGGCCGTGGGTGCACAGGTCAAAGGTGCTTTTGCCCTACAGCTGAAGACGCATCGGGTGTTGAGCCCCGATCTTGGTGATCTCTCCAGTCGCTGCGGTGCCGAGCATTTCGAGAGCACTAGCCGCACCTGGATGCGGCGCCACGCCGTCACTCCAAGGTGGATTGTGAGTGATCGCCACCGGAGCTACAGCTCCAGTGCCTACGCCGAACACCTCAGCCAGTCCCTTCCAGCGAGGCGACTGCAGGTGCAGCATCACCAGGCCCATCTGCTGGCGGTGATGGCCGAACACGGCCTGAGCGGAGCGCAATGCGGACTGGCCTGGGATGGATCTGGACTCGGAGATGACGGCACGATCTGGGGCGGGGAAGCCCTGGAGCTTGAAGGCGACGGCTACCGGCGGGTCGCCACCCTTCGCTCATTCCCATTGCCAGGAGGCGAGCGCGCCCTACGGGAACCGCGACGGGCGGCCCTGGGGATGCTGCTAGAGGCCTATGGACCCAACTGGCGAGCCAGGCTGCAGCCACTGGAGACGCCCTGGTGGTCCGCATTCCCTGAGGCGGATCGTGCGCTACTGGAACAGAGCCTGGTCTGCGGGGTGAATCGCCATCGCTGCTCCAGCATGGGGCGGCTGTTTGATGGCTTCGCGGCCTTGCTTGGGGTGCAGCAAACCTGCAGCTTCGAGGCCCAGGCGGCGATGGCACTCGAGGGGTTGGCGACCCAGGCACTGGAGAGGGGAGAGGCCTCGCCGACTTACCCCCTGCCGCTGGAGTGGTCTGCCGCTGAAGGGATCTGGGTGTGGAACTGGGCGCCACTGCTCGAGGCCGTTCTGAATGGCTTGGGGGAGCACATCTCCCCGGCCGCGCTCTCACTGGCGTTTCACCAAAGCCTGGCCCAGGCGGTCGTGAACCTGGCGCAGTCCCAGGGCGTTGAGCAACTGCTTCTGGCGGGGGGCTGCTTCCAGAACAAGTTGCTCTTGGAACGTTGCGTTCTGGGCCTGCAACAGGTCGGTGTCCGTGCGCTTTGGTGTCAGCAACTGCCCTGCAATGACGCCAGCCTCCCGATCGGTCAGCTGCTGGCTGTGCCGCAGATCTGAGGCAGCGGCCAACGGGCGCCAAAACCCCATATAGAACGAGCTGAACGCCACTAGGAAGGCATGTGCCTGGCCGTCGCTGGTGAGTTAGTCAGCAGCAATCACCACCCCGACCCCCTCTGGCGTGTGGGGGATGTTTCCTTTGCAGGGGTCCTGCGCCAGGTCAGCCTGGCCTGCGTCCCGACGGCTCAGATCGGGGACCAGCTGCTGGTGCATGTCGGGGTGGCTCTGAAGGTGATGGAGCCGGAGCGATGACGCTGCAGCTGGGCAGATGAGTGAATGCGTCGCTTTGCTCGAGCAAATACGGGGCTGCTGCAGCCAGCGCTGGACAGTGATGGAGGTCTGCGGCGGTCAGACCCATGCCCTACTGCGCCATGGGCTGGATCGGCTGCTGGAGGACTCGATCGAGCTGATCCACGGGCCTGGCTGCCCGGTCTGTGTGACAGACAGCGAACGCATTGATCAGGCCATTGCTTTGGTCAAAAAGCCTGAGGTCACGCTCTGCTCCTACGGCGACATGCTTCGAGTGCCTGGGAGCGATGGGAGCAATCTGCTGGGGTGCCGATCGGAAGGTGCCGATGTACGCGTGATCTACTCCCCCCTTGATGTGCTGGAGATCGCAAGGCGGGAAACGGATCGTCAGGTGGTTTTTCTGGCGGTGGGCTTTGAGACAACAGCCCCCGCGACGGGCCTGCTGGTTCAACAGGCCCATCAGCAGAGGCTCACGAATCTTCGACTGTTGATGGCCCATGTCCGGGTTGCGCCAGCACTGGATCAATTGCTCGGGGACCCGGCCTGCACTGTGCAGGGCTTACTGGCTGCTGGGCACGTCTGTGCGGTCATGGGAGAGGCTGAGTACGTGGATCTGGCGGCGCAGCACAGACGCCCGATCGTGATGACTGGGTTCAGCCCGGAGGCATTGCTACGAGGGATTTTGTGCTGCATCAAGCAGCTGGAGGAAGGACGCCATGACCTCAGGAATGCCTACGAGGCGGTCGTCGATCAGGGGGGGAACAGGGACGCTCGCCGGTTGATTGAGACCGTCTTTGAACCCGTCGACAGGGTGTGGCGAGGTCTCGGGGTCATCGGCAAAGGCGGATATCGGTTGCGTGATCCCTATACAGCTCTGGCGGTGGAGCCGGAGGAGCTGGACGGACAGCCCTACGGCAATGGGCAATGCCCAAGTGGTCAGGTTCTCAGGGGCTTGATGCGGCCAGGCGAGTGTCCAAGCTTTGGAGACGCCTGCACTCCCGCTCACCCATTGGGGGCACCGATGGTCTCAAGCGAGGGGGCCTGTGCCGCCTATTTCAGGTTTCATCACTGAGCGATGCAGCCACCCGACGGAAGAATCCAGATGGGGCATGGGGGTGGCGGCCGCCTAATGCGGGAGCTGATCACCGAGTTGGTGGTGCCAAAGCTCGGCCACCAGAAGAACGTGCTGCATGATGCGGCACTCGTCTACACACCCGGCCCGCAACTGGCGTTCAGCACAGACTCCTATGTGGTGAGGCCCTTGTTCTTCCCCGGGGGAGACATCGGACGACTGGCGGTCTATGGAAGCGTGAACGACCTGGCCATGGCGGGGGCAAGACCACTCGCCCTGAGCCTGTCGCTGATCATCGAGGAGGGTCTTGAAATCGACTGTCTGGCTCGGGTGATCGATTCAGTAGGCGAGGCCTGCCAAGGCATCGGCGTGGGGGTGATCACCGGAGACACAAAGGTGGTGGAACAGGGAAAGGGTGATGGGTTGTTCATCAACAGCACAGCCATTGGAGTGGTGGAACACCCGCTGAACATCAGTCCAAGCGCCATCAGGCCAGGTGATGCCGTCATCGTCAGTGGCGACCTTGGGCGCCACGGATTGGCCGTGCTGTCGGCGCGCGCTGAGTTGGGTTTGAGGAGCCCAATCGAGAGTGATCTGGGCTGCCTGCTGGAGCCGGTGATGGAGCTACTGGCAGCCGGAGTGGAGCTGCACTGCCTACGTGATCTGACGAGGGGGGGCTTGGCGAGTGCAAGCGATGAGATCGCAAGAAGTGGTCAGTGCACCCTGCAGCTCGAGCAGCAGCGCATTCCAGTGCATCCAAGCGTGAACGCGGCCTGCGAGGTCCTTGGGCTGGATCCACTAGCAATGGCGAACGAAGGTCGGATGCTGGTGATCTGCCCTGCCGAGCAGGAGGATCTGGCCTTGACGGTGCTTCAGCGATATCAACCAGAAGCAGCGAGGGTTGGCACGGTGGGACAGAGATGGGCCGATGGATCATCTCTAGACGCGCGCTATCCGGTCAGCTTGATCAGCGAGCTGGGGGTGAATTGCCCAATGGTTCTCGCTGAAGGGGAGCAGATACCGAGAATCTGTTGACCGCAGAGGGACGTGAAACGGAGAGATCGGCTGCAGATGCAATGCAGATGTGATCAAAAACGGAAAGAACGAAGAATCAAAGCCACACTTGAATGATGCTTGAAGGACCTCGTGGACAGACAGATCACAGTGCAGCTCAATGAACAGGAAGCGCGACTACTCTTCAACACAATCCAGGCGAGATCTCGTTATCGGCCGATTAAGCACCCCTACGGCCGGGTGGTATGGCAACCGTGGATGGGGGTGCTGCTAAAGAAACTCAGCAAGGCATTGGCCGAGGAAGGAGTCGTAGACGCAGCGTAGAAAGAAGCGTGGCAGCAACCAACGCCAGAGAAGGAGTGAAAAGCCGAGCACAAGCGAGCAGAAGGTAACGCTCAACGCCACAATGATGCCGCGCTTCGAGAAGGTAACAGGCGAGGCGAGAAATGAAACCAAGAAACAGAAGAAAGCGTGCAAGCCTGCCCAGGCTGGGCCAGGCAAAAGCACCACCGAAGGCCAAGAAGACGAAGGCGCAGCAAATCAGATTCGATGGCGCGGGAGATCGGACACAGGGCAGGAGAAAGAGGGTGGTCAATGACTAGAAAGAAGTCGAGAGAGGATCGCTCATGTACAGAACGAACCTGTGCGACTACCACCATCACGTCACAAAGACAGGCCATAGCATTCACCACCGCGGCTACATAGAGTCCTTCCTAGTCAAGACAAACGGGCAACAAGGAAGCAGTGTCGACTTGAAATGGAGAAGGTCAAAGACGGCCCCGATCGGCCTCAATGACGAAAACCACAGAGCCCGTGGAACACAAACAGAGGCGCTCCAAACAGGGCATCCAGGAAGACGCTGATCACCAAGAACCGTTGCAGTGCAGTGGAACTCAAGGAAAGGCAGTGACGTCAGGGGAGCCTGCCGTGGCGGCAGGTCCCGCGGTGGTGCAGATTGGATGTAGATTCACCCAAGGGATGCCATGTCTGCGGCAGGGCTACGGGGAACAGCTAAAAACGGCTGGGGAATAACAGGGGTTCTTCTTGGCACATCGGTACTGGTACACACCCAGGTCGACAGCCGTTACCTGAGTGACTTCGCTCTGCGATCACCGCCATGGGCGTTCTTGGTAGCAGTTGCAGGGATATTGGTGCTGAACCATTGGCAGGAAAGCCTTCTCCTGATTGCGTCCATGGGCATGCAGGGATCGTTCCTGATCACCCAGGAAATCGAACTAACGCAAAACGAATGGACTCTGTTGGTCCTGCGCCGGCTTGTATTGATAGCGGTGTGCATCTGGGCTGCATATTTGAGAAGCCAACTGGAGCAGAAGCACTCCGAGCAGGTGAAGCAGCAAGGCCGCCTGCAATCAAAGCTGGAGCAAAGCCTGAGAGCCTCAATACTTGCTCATGAAATACGGCAACCGCTGAGTCACGTAATTATTGAGTGCAAATTACTGTGCTTCCGCACAGCACAGAAATCTGATCTACCAACAAAAGTCAGAACAGAGATCAGACAAATCCAGCAAAGCGCCGAGGAGGTCGATCAGCTGGTGGGAACAGTCACACGCCTATTGCGAGAGGACAAGAATAGTTTCGAAACAGTCGACGTAACAAGTTTGGTTGAAAACCGCTTAAAAAGGTGGAAGCACAAAGAAGAGAATACCAAGATCGATATTGAGTTCAAACGCAGCATGAACCATCAATGTGTACACGGGGACAAGGATCAGCTCCTAATAGCGGTCGATAATCTACTGAAGAATGCAAGCGATGCCGCCAATAAGAACTACAGACGAAAACGTAGGATTCAAGTCTCGGTTACTCGAAAGAGAGGCAATGTCCTGTTGCAGGTCGCCGATAGCGGGAAGGGACTGCCAAGCAAGAGAAGTCAGGAACTACTCCTTGAGAGCAAGGGCGAGAGTGGGATGGGCGTTGGAATTTTGTGTGTAGAGACAATTGCTTTAGGGCACAGCGGGGAGCTCATCCTGGGCAGCTCCAAACAACTTGGCGGTGCACAGATATGCCTGAGTCTTCCAGCTAATCCATGTGCCCCCAGCGCCAACAACGATAAAGCGTGGCAATCCGAACAAGTTCAGAACCACTGATTCCGAGCTTAGAAGCAACACCTTTACGATAAGTCTCAACGGTAGCCAATGACAGATTGAGCTCTACTGCTATTTCCTTATTAAGAAGGCCTCGGCCGAGGGCCTCGATGACACGCTGCTCCCTGGGGCTCAAGGTAGTGATCGCCCTAAGATGCTGCTCGCATCCCGGCAAAGGCAAATAGAGATCATCCGTTCGGTGGCGCCACCATGACTGGAGAACCTCGAGCATGGAGTCCCAAGCCTGTGACTTATTGACAATGCCGATTGTGAAAGGCTGTAGATCCGTTGGCGCCAGAAACTCTTCGGCCAGGGCAGTCACAAAAAGGAGCGCCGCGTTGGGATTAAGTTGAAGCAAGAGGTCCGCAGCGGGGCGGTAGGAATCGCCACCAAGCTGGACATCAATAACAAGAAGATCTGGAGGAGAGGCGCGAATCAGATCGCAGGCACTATCAACGGTACAGCTAACCCCGAGAACATTAAAGCCAGCGACCTCTGAAAGGATCCCAGCTATGGCCTGACCAACCATCTGGTGGTCATCGAGAACAATAACGTCCAAGCTTGGGG